>CAZFKW010000196.1:0-4836 GCA_964519795.1 uncultured Ramlibacter sp.
GCCGGCCTGGGCGCATTGGGGTCTATCACCCGCTCCCGCTGGGCTTCATATTCAAGGCTGACGTCCACGCGGGAGGCCACGTTCTGCCCCTGCATCATGCCCGGCCTGTAGCGCGCCTGGGCAAAGGCCTGGCGCGCCATCTCCCCAATCCGGTCATTGGAGCTCTTCCTGATTTCCACGTGGAAAACACTGCCGTCAGCTGCCACATAGACTGACAGGTTCACGACCGCAGCGCCCTTGATCTCATCGAGCCACGCGGGCTCAAGCTCTCCGACGAAGACAGGGACCGGCCTTGTTGACAACTGCGTGGCAGGCACAAAACCGGCGAGCGCCCGGTCCGCCGTCGGCACGGCGACAGGTGCCGCGGCCACGCTCGCCTGCGCCGGAACCGTCGCTGGCAACTCTGGTGCCTTGACAGCAGGCGCCGCGGGAGCCGTCAGCGGCGGCCGGGGCGGTGTTGGTGCGGCCGCCGACAGCGCCGGCGGTGACACGGCCACTGGTGCCACGGTCTGCGGCACCAGCCGGCCCATGATCAGTTTGCCCTGCGCCGTCTCCCTGGAGGGTGCAGCGCCGGGAGAGTCCAACCCGGTATGGCCCACCCAGACGAGCGCGGCAGCGTGCAGCACCATCGAGGCGCCCAGCGCCACGGTGATGCGCCCGTATCTCATGTCATTCAGTGTTCAGCTCTTTCCAGGACACGCGCTTGCCGCGGTAGCGCGTGTCGCCGGATGAGGTCGGAACCGGAGCACCGGCCTGCGGGTTCGGAGAGTCGGACCGCGTCACCAGCGGGATGAACGAGTTGCCAACCTTTACCGTCACAAAGCCCACCACAATCGCCGGGGCAAAGTCGCCGCTGCCCTCCAGAACGTTGCCGTCGCTGTAATTGAAGAAGTTGATGTACGAGTTGCCCCCTGCCGTACAGGCCGTGTTGGACGGGATGTTGCTCAATACAACCACCGTGCCGTTCACGAACTGCGGGTCGATGTTGATCCGCTCGCCGGAGATCGGGAAGTCCGCATACCAGCCGCGGCCTGACAGGATGTTGCCTGTCGAGCCAGTGCTGGTGCGGTCCGCGCCACCGCCCGATCGCGCAGTATCCACCAGGGTCACCTGATTGAGCGTGGTGCGCGGGTCGGTGATCGTCCCGTCGGAGTCATAACGGTCCCGGATGCCGTAGAAACTCTGAACCTGCGACGAGGACAGGTCACCCGTTTCCAGGTACTTGCCAGTGCCCACGTACAGCAGGACCTGGCCATCGACGTTGACCAGTTCAACCTTGGTGGTGATCGGCTGCGGCGTGCTGGAACCATCCTTCAGTTCAGCAATCTTGGCCGTGGCGCCAGTACTCGGATTGAAGCGCCAGAGGTTGCCTTTGAGGTCGCCGCCATAAACCTGGGTCGTGGTGTTGTCATAAGGCATGAGCGGCGCATAGCCAGACAGGCGCCCAAGACCGCTGGGGCTGGCGAGCGTGCCGACCCCGGTGGAAATTTTCCGGATCTGGGCGCCGGTCACGGCATTGAGCACGTAGACGTAGCCCTGGCCGCTGTTGTTGTAGCCCGAGGACACGATCACCGCCCAGGTCCCATCAGAAAGCTTGGAGATGATGGGCGCGCTGTAGCTCGCGCCGGCATCCGTCTCGGCGGCTGGCGGGAATTCCCACAGTGCCTTGGGTGCGTGCGGATCGGTGATGTCCAGTGCAAAGTAGCCGGTCCCGCCGCTCGAATAGCCGCCGACCAGGATGGTTTTCCAGCTGCCGCCGTGGTACACGTCACCCACCTTGGGCGAGCCATCGACGAAGAAGCGGTGATTGGTCGGATAGCTGTAGTCCGCCAACTGCCGCATCTTGGGAAGCATTGGTGTCGGCACATAGGCCCAGCGCTCCACTCCGCTGACCGCATCGAACGCATGGAGCATGCCGTCGTTGGCTCCGATGTACACCGTGCCGCTGCGCGAGGCATTGGAAGACACGAATGCCGAGTAGCCTGCATCGTTGTAGGTGAAGGCCGGCTTCTTGACGTAGATCGGCTGGGAGCCGATCACATCTGCCAGGATGGTTTCGCGCTGGCGGAATGCCTTCAGCGTATTTGAACTGCGGGTGTCGTACTGATAATGCCCGCGCAGGTAGTTCACCAGATTCTCTGCCGTCGCGATGGCCTGCGATGCGGCATCCAGGCCGGCGTACTGGCTGAGACCTGTGGGCGCGAAGAACGCCTTCTGCGCCGTCGTCAGCGATGAGAAGAGGAATGGTTTGAGCTTGTTTGCCGCGCCCGAATCAAAGGTGAAGATCGACCGTGTATCGGTGCCGGACTGGACCAGGGAACTCATCGTCCCGGTGCACGATATGTTGTTCGTGACAGGGTCCAGCACATTCTCCGCGCACCACTCGGCCGCGATGCTCACCTCGCCCGTCGACAGATTGATCTGCCGGGCTTCAAGATTGCCGGTCCATTTGACCGTGGTGTAACTCGCCACATAGGCAAAGTTGTCGCCTGTGATCGGCTCCAGGTTGGACGTCGCCGCCGCAGCGCCGGCACCGCCCTGCGCATTCACCTCTGCCAGCGCACCCTGCAGGCCCTTGGCCAGGCTCTCCGGGTCCTTGGCACTGAAATACTTGCCCTTGCCGTTCACGGCTGCATGCCAGAGGTCGTCCACTGCTGTGGGGTGCAGGTTCTTGACCTGGGGCCACTTCAGTGCACCGGAGCGGATCTGCGCATAGTCGCCTGTGCCGGCAGTTTCATAGTCATCCTGGAAGGCCAGGGTGCCGTCCACCCCCAGGCCCAGCGAGAACATGGTCACGTGTTGCGTCTTGATCGCGTCCTTGGCGGACGTTTTCACGTCATTCGTGCACAGGTTGTTGGTATTGCCGGCATCCGTCTGGTTCGAGCAGTTGTTCAGCGAATCCCGCCTGAGGTCGGTCGTGGCGAAATGGTAGGCCACGTCAGCCAGGGTGTTGCACGACGAGAATTTTCCGGTATCGGTACTCCAGCCATGGCAGGTTGCGCCAAGACAGTTGCCACCTGCCGGACAGGAACCAGGCCCGCCGTCAAAGAACGGCGTTGCCACGCCATTCGCACCGTCAACATCGTTCACACGTGTGCCGTCTTCCTTCACGATGTTGCCCTCACCCGTCTCGTTCCAGTAGCCGTCAGTGGTCAGCAGGACAAAATTCTGCTGGCAGGAATACTGGATGGGGTCTTCATAGTTGCTGTTGAAGGGCGCAATGCCCGAGAAAATGCGGCTGGAACGCGACAGCGCCTGGCGCAACGGCGTCGCGCCGTTGAAGCCTGTTTCATAGAACTTGTCATACCAGGTCGTCTTCTGGCTGGACGTGAAGTCGCGTATCTTGATGAAACGCGACCCACTGGTGTCATTGATGGTGGTGAAGCCGACACGGAAGTTGTCGCTCAGGGACGAGAACGCCTGCCCGCCGGCCGACTTCATCGACTGCATGCGGGTGCGGTAATAGGTGTACCAGTTGGCGAAGTTCGTCATTTCCTCGGCGTAGGTACAGGTGGCCCCTGCACAATCACTGCGGGAAGCACTCTTGGGATAGGTATTGCCCGACGCAATCACTGTCTTGGTCCAGGTCGCCTGATCCGTGCGGAAAGCCGTCGCTGCGAAATCGGCGCCGCCCTGGAAGCCGGTCACAGCGGAGGGGATAGTCCCGGAGGCGGCACCGCCACTGAAGGGCGGCGCAGAGATGTTGCCGCTCATTTCACTGCGGCCGTTGCTGTTGAATTTGCGGCTGGAGGGCAAGGTTGTGTCCCCCGTGTTGGAAAAGCAGATATACCAGCCGTTGAGGTCGGAGTTCAGGCCTGATGACACATTGACCGTTGCATTGGAGCCGCTGGTCACCAGCCCCTGCTTGCCATTGACCTGGCTGCGTATGGCGGACGCCATGTTGTTGTTGTTGCTGACAGTCGTCGAAAAACTGACCACGTTGATGGTGTCGGCACTGCAGTTGCTGTTGCTGCCCAGCCGGACCGTCACGTTTTTTGTTCCCGAGCCCGTGCTCGACACATTGAAACCGCTGATGGCGGCCCTGCGGGCCACATTTGTGTAGGAAAAACTCACGGCCGTTCCATCAAAGAACGAGCCAGCCGCCTTGCGCTCCAGGATCACCGTCGAACCACTGGCGATGGCCTCGAAATTCCCGCTCTGGCTGCTGTTGTTGATGGCGTTTGCGATGGTCAGCGCCACGCTGTTGGGATTGTTGGCATTTGTGAAGGTCATATCGCCGTTGTCGTACGAGCCGCTCAGCAGGTTGGTCCCCCCCACGGTGATCTGTGCAAGGCCGCCGGCCGGCGGGTCGCCGGGACTGCCAAGCGCGGTGATGTTGATCACCGTGCGCGACCGGCTGCCTGCGCCTGCAGGCGAGCCATTGACGACTGGAGCGCCAAAGTTGTTGCTGGCAGCGCCTGTCATCCGGGTACTGGATCCGGCAGCCACGGTCGGGTAGATATACACACTGTCGTCGGACGTACCGGTGATGCCGAGCAGTGTGTTGCAGGCGGTCCCGCCTGCACATGCCCGGAATTCAGGGGCCCCGGTCTTGCTGTTGATGGAATTGGCCACAGCGGTGGCGAGGGCCTGCCGGCTGGTATAGCCGGTAAAGGTCTGGTCGATGATGTTCACGCCATCGACCGTGATCGTCAGTATGTCCTGCGAGACCGTCGGGGACGTGGCGAACCGGATGCGTGCATACGCCCCCTGCAGCGCACTGGAGGGCATGACCTTGCCCAGGAAGCGCGGGTAGGTGTAGTCTGCATCAATGTCAAACCTGGCCTGGCAGTCGTCAAGGAAAAGCTTGTTGAGTTCAAGTGTTGTGCCGCCACC
>CAZFKW010000196.1:4846-7754 GCA_964519795.1 uncultured Ramlibacter sp.
CTTGCAGTAGCGCAGGCGGGACGGCACCGAATAGGACTTGCCTGCCTGGGTCGTCGGCGATGACGACACCACGCAGTCCTTCATGTCCGAAGAGGTGCAATGCTCAAAGGCCGCTATGTTCCAGTAGTAGGGCTGCCCGTAGCGGTACTTGACATTGCCCCACCCGTCGCGGCCATAGCTGAATGTGTCGTCGGGATACTGATATGTGGTCGTGTTGAGCTTGCAATTGGAATTGCTCGCCGTGTCTGCCCAGGGGTCATTGCACCAGACACGTTCAGGAAACTGTGTGAGATTGACCGTGTTGGCGTTCCCCCCTTCCAGCCGCTGCTTGGAAACGCCGTAGGCGTCCGTCGTCACGCTGGTCCAGCCACCGGTCGCAGCGCTGGTCTGTGACTGCATGGATGTGCCGTCCGCGTCCACACCGGGCCGGTAACGGATGGCGGGGTTGTAATACTGTGTATTGAAGAACGGCGCCATGTACGGAACGTCGCCCGGCTGGCAGATACGATTGAAACCCAGGATGCTGCCCGTTCCGTCACCCGACGAACTGTTGTCCCCGCTGTCATAGCACATGCGCTCATACACACTGCCGCCGGTCCAGCCGCTGTCGCTGGATATCTGGTCAGGGGTATACGACCACGCCATCGATCCTGAATCGTCCAGCACGAACAGCAGGTTCGGCTTGACCGAAATGTTTGACGATGTCTGCAGCGGCGAATCAGGAAACGCCACGGTCTGGGTGTGCGCAGTCGGCGTCAGCAGCGCGGCCGCGATGACCGCAAGGGCCTGGGTCCGGAGAAGTTGGGTACGCATGATGTGTTTACCTCAGTGCAGCATGACTTGGACGTAGGATGTGGTGCCGCGCGGCCCCCTTGCCCTGGCCGTGACGCGGTAGTAAACACCGCCTGCCGTCACACATTGAAAATTCGCCTGGTCGTAGGAGCCTGCCTGCGCCGAATTCAGGCAGCCGCTGGACGCCACCACGCGCACGCAGTTGTTTGCCGGGTTCAGGAAGCTCCCCATCTCGGAGCCGATGCCGGCATTATTGAACTCGCACATGCGGTGCACGACAAAGCTGACCGAATTGCCCTGCACGCTGTTGGCCAGCGTCATGGCCTGGTCGTCCCAGTCATAGGTTTCCGGGTTGAACGTTGTCTGCCACACGCTCCAGTACGGGTACGCCGATGTAGCCGCCACCGGCTTGGACGCATTGGCCGGATTGTTCAGTTCCTCGGTTGTCAGCCCGGCGACAAAATTGCGCGCCTCTTCAATACCCATGTCAGTTGCGACCACGGCGCTCTGGCGAAAAGCCAGGTTGCCGGCCAGCAGGGTCGAGGTGTCCACGGAGCGCAGGATGGCCACGGCCGAGATCGCAAGGAGCATCAGCGCTCCCAGCGAAACCAGGAGTGAGGCGCCACGCTCACCGCGCCACAGCAAGGAACGGTTGTTCATGGTCAGTCCTTCCAGATGGCGTTCTTGAGCACAATCGTTGTCTCATTCACGGTGTATCGGTAGTTCTTCCAGTCGGGCAGATGACTCAGCATGATGTCGCCAGCCACCCATCTCGGGGAGTTCTTGCCAGGCCCGTAATCCACCACCACCGGATCACGGCTGAAAGCGTCTGAGCGAGTGGTCACAGCCAGCCGGATGGCCCGGGTCCCATCCCAGCCGTTGGCCATGGTCGTCGGGGTCACGGACGTCCATGTATCGACAACGTCATCTGCATTGGTGTCGATCCCGTACTGCGCCCGCAGGCTGACGACGTCGTCCACCACAGGTTGCCAGACATTCTGGTCGTTCACCTTGGTGGCATCCTCACAGGCCGAGTCCATGAAGTTGCACATGACCAGCTGCTGGTTGCGCACCGCATAGATGATGCTCTGGAAGCGGTCCACCTCGCCCAGGTCGTAGATCCGCATGCCGTTGCTGACGGCTGTTGTGGGAATGAAGGCCAGCCCGCCAAAAGTACCATCCACGTTGTACTTGTGGGCCTTCTCGGCGCAGGATCCGTAGTCGGTCTTGTACGTGGATGCCGCAAACTGGACGACATCGGAATTTGCAAGGTCCGCCGCCGTACCGCAGCGCATGTTGTTGGGCAGCGCCGTGATGACGCGGAAAATGCATGCCAGTGCCGGCTGTCCCAGCACCACCAGGTCTCCACTGTTGAGCCCGGCCCGGCTGGCCACCCGCACTGAGGGTGACACCGCGATGGCATTGAGTGACGCAGCCCCGTAAATATTGTTGCCGCCATATGTCACCCGGATGACCTGGCTGTTGGCATCGCCTGCCGGAATACCTGTCGGGTTGATGACCACCGGCGCAAATTCGTTGGCGGCAAAGCTGAATGCCGGTGTGCTGCGCGCATCGTTCTGCCCGGAGATGCCCTGGGGGGTGCAGGTGGACATCAGGCCGCCCGGCACGCCGGAGCTCAGCCCGAAACCCCCGTTCTTGATGGCACGCTCCAGGATGAGCATGCCGATGGCCGCGTTGGCCGTGGCATCACTGCCACTGGAAGCGTTGCGCCGGATGTTCTCCTGGGTGACCATGACGGCAGACACTGCCAGCACAATGAAAAGCCCGATGGCGATGGAAACCATCAGCTCGATCAGGGTCACGCCCCTGAACCGGTGGTGAGGAATGGAGTGGCGGATCATGGTATGAGCGTCTTGTTTTCGTTCATGACCACAGCCGTCTGCGTGACCGTGCTGGGCGTCGTTGCATTGGGCATCTGCCAGGTGATGGCCACGGTGACCGTTCCACCTGCATCGCCGGTGACTGTGGCCGTGCCATTGGGCAGGCTGCTCATGATGCGCGCAGCCGAGGGGTTGTCCGAAGACAGGGGGCCGGAGAGCGCAGAGAAGTCGCTGGAGGCCGTATTGACCCACAAGCCGCTGATGACTTCGCCGGC
>CAZFKW010000197.1:0-7694 GCA_964519795.1 uncultured Ramlibacter sp.
CGCTTTGTTCATTCGATTTGCACCAGTCCGCCCTGCCCTGGCAAAAATGCCGCCTTCACCACGTCGCCGGGGTGAATCGCCTGCACTGCCGCGCGGTAGCCCTGGAGCTGCGCCAACAGGCCTGCCTTCTGCAGTGGCCGGGCGGCTGACTTGTAGTCCAGCACCCACCACTCGCCGTTGTCCTTGCGCCGTACCAGCCGGTCAAGCCGCAATGCCTTGCCCTGCCAGATGACCGGCACTTCGTCCGCCTGCCACACGAGGTTGCCGGCCTGCCACGCCCAGGCGCCCTGCCCGGCCAGTATGCGCTGCGCCATGTCGCAGGCATGGCGGCCCTGCGCCTGCGTCAGGCTGAATTCGCGCACTGCAGCCCGCACCTGCGCCGCGCTGAAGCTTGCATTGTCCGCCGCGCCCCATTGCAGCAGGCGGTGCAGGGCCTTTCCAACACGGGATTCGTCCGTGTCGATGCTTTCATCGGTGACGGCTGCATCTGCATTGCCGGGAGCCGGTTGTTGCGGCACACTTGCCGGCTCTGGCAGCGCTGGCAGCTCCGGGAGCTGGAAGGACATTTGCATGCTGTCGCCTGACGCAACGGCCGCAGCTGCCCGGGCTGTCACCGGAATCACGGTGACCTCTGAACACAAGGCTTCCATGCGGCTCCACCAGCTGTTGCCGCTGGCTCGATGTGGCTCTATGGAGGAGATCGCCAGCGTCGCCCGCGCGCGCGTCATGGCCACGTACAGGCCGTTGAGCTCTTCGCGCTGTCGTGCGACCTGCTCCGCCTCCAGCATGTCCGCGCAGCACGATGACGGCCGGCTCTCGCTCGCCATGAAGACGAAGCGCCGGGGCCACGCAGACTCGCCGGGCCAGTCCACCAGCACGCCCATGGTTTCGGCGTGGCGCGGCGGCGTGTCAGTGTCGAGCATCAGGACGACCTCGGCTTCCAGGCCTTTGGCGCCGTGCACGGTGAGTAGCTGGACGGCATCCCGGCTGGCGGTGGCCGGCGCCTGCACGCCACCGGCCTTGAGGGCCCGCACAAATGCATACGGTGTGGCGTACCGGGCGCCGTCAATCTGCAGCGACACGGACAGCAAGGCCTGCAGGTTCGCCAGCACGGTGTCGCGCAGCACGACCGGTGCTGCAGCGGCGAAGCGGGCGGGAACACTTGCGGCATGGAAGATTGCGTCCAGCGCATCATGCGGCGGCAAGCTGTCCAGCCAGGCGCGAAACATCGAAAGCGTCGCACCGGGTTCCTGCAGGTGCGCCGGCAGCGCCTGGGGATGCTGCAACACGTCCCACCAGGACGCGCTTCGGTCCGCCTCCTGCAGGTCGCGCTTGCGCAAGGCAATGTGCACCAGGTCTTCGTCCGTCAGGCCGAACAGCGGCGACTTCAGCGCCCGCGCCAGCGACAGGTCATGCTGCGGTGAAACCAGCGCGTCCAGCAGCGCCACCACGTCCTGGATTTCGGGGCATTCGATGAGCGCGGTCTTCTCGCCGAGCTGGGCGGGGATGCGCAGCGCACGCAGTTCCTGCAGCATCGGCGCCAGCGACGCGCGCCGGCGCGCCAGGATCATGATGTCCGCGGGCTTGTGGCCGTGCCCCAGCAGTTGCGCAATCCAGCGCGCCGCCTGGCGTGCTTCGAGCGTGCGCAGGGTTTCCTCGGGCAGCTCGCGCGGTGTGGTCAGGCTGTCGCGCCAGGCAAGGCCGTCACCGTCGCCCGGGGTGCCGGCCATCATGGCGTCTGCCGCCACGGTGCCTGCCATGGACGCTTCACCCGCATCCCTCGGTATTCGTGGCAGCCTCAGCGACTGTCCCAGCCCGCCAGACCCGGTCGTGTGCGTGCGGAAACCTTCGTAGCCATTTTCGGAGACGGCGCTGCCCATCACGGTATTGACGGTGTCAATCACCTGCTGCGCGTTGCGGCGGGTATGGTCACAGCTGAGCAGGCTGCCGCCCAGCTCCTTGCCGATGAAGTCCTGGGCTGCCTTGAATACCTGCGGCTCCGCCCTGCGGAACCGGTAGATGCTCTGCTTGGGGTCCCCGACAATGAACACCCCCGGCGCCGCGCCCACGCCGGTGTAGCTTGAGAGCCAGGCATGAAGCGCCTGCCACTGCAGCGGATTGGTGTCCTGGAACTCGTCGATCAGCAGGTGCCCCACGCGCGCATCCAGCCGCTCCTGGATCCAGCCGCTGAGCAGTTCGTCGTCCAGCAGCCGCAGCGAGGCGCGCTCCACGTCGTTCATGTCCACCCAGCCGCGCTCTCGCTTGAGCCGGGTGAAGGACTCAATGAGCACCCGCGCCAGCCGGGCCATGCGCTGCTGGTGAAGCCAGGCTTCGTGCTGGGTCCGTGCCTCGGTCACGCGCAGCGCCAGGGCCTGGGCCTGGCGGATCTGCTCAAGGCCGGCGAGCTTGTCGCCGAACCTGCGCGCCGTCCCGTCATTGGTGAGCAGCGCCGCGAATATGCCGGCGGCATTGCCGTCACTCAGCGCCCGCTCCAGCTCGGCGCCTTTGGCGGCAAATGTGGGCGCCCTGGCCTGGCCGAGTGCGATGGCAGCATCCGCCAGCAATGCGCGGCTTGGGCCGCCGCCCCAGAACATGTCCTGCGGTTCAGCGAGCCCGGCAAAATCGGCAAACTGCCCGGAGAAGTGCCGCACGGAACCGTCCACCACACCGCGCGCATCCGCCAGCACAAACTCGATCCGCTTGTCCAGTGCGGCTTCCAGCGCCTTGCGCGTCTGGGAGCGGCCATGCGCCGCGACCGCGTCGTTGAAGTCTGCACGCAGCGCATCATCGCCTGCCAGCACCTCGTAGAAGCGCCGCCAGACCAACGCCCTGGCGGGCGCATCGTCTTCCAGCAGTTCGTAGGACACCGGCAGGCGCAGCTCGTCCAGCACGGCCAGCGGCGCAGCGCGCAGCAATGCCGCAAACCAGCTGTGAAAGGTCCGGATCTGCACAGGCCTGCCGGTGGCCAGGATTTTCTGGTGCAGGCCAGCCAGGGCGTGGACTTGCGCCTCACTGGCGTCCGGCAGACCCCGGTCGGCCAGCTCCTTCTTCAGCTTTGCTGGGTCGGCACCAGCAAACTCCTTCAGCCATTCATTGAGCCTCCCGCGCATCTCTCCGGCGGCCTTGCGGGTGAAGGTGATGGCCAGTATTTCGTGAGGCTGCGCGCCGTCCAGCAGCGCGCGCAGGATGCGCGACACGAGCATCCAGGTCTTGCCTGCGCCTGCGCAGGCCTCCACCGCCACACTGCGGCGGGGGTCGCAGGCCACGGCGTAAAAGGCCTCGGCACTGACCAGCCGGCCGCCCAGGCGGTAGGCAGCGCCTGCCATTGGCGCGGCGGTACTCATATCACCTCCCAGAAGTCCTTGCGGCACAGGCCGCGCGCCGCGCAGTACTCACAGGCCATGCCCTCACCCAGCGCCGCCAGTGCCGCGCCCTGTCCGATGCGCTTCATGTCCAGCACGATGCCGTGGACCAGCGCATCGCGCGCCTCAACCACATCAGCCTGTTCATAGGTCTTCGTGCCGTCCCGCTCGCCCAGGTTCACATAGGCGGCCTGCAGCTCGTCATCGGGCAGCAAGGCGGCGTAGAAGGCCAGCTGCGTGTCTTCCGTCGGATCCTTGATGCGGTCCGCCGTCGTGCTGCGGCCCTCGGTCTTGTAATCGATGACGATTGCCCTGCCATCAGGCAGCCTGTCAATGCGGTCAATCCGTCCGAACAGTGTCACCTCCCCCAGCGGCTGGCGTCGCTCCGCCTCCGCCTCGTCAAAGCGCATGCCCTGCGCCTCATGCCTGGCAAGCCAGGACAGGTAGCCGTCGCGCACCTGGGGCCATGAGGCGGCAAAGGGCAGGAACTCGCTGTGGCTGAGGTTCAGCTCCTGCATGGCCAGGTTGGCCGCCTCGTCGATCAATGCCACGCGCTGCGGCCCGTCGGGCACCGGCTCGGCCTTCAGGCGTTCATGAAAGATCCTGAGCACCAGGTGCAGCCAGTTGCCGAAGTCGCGCTTGTCAACTTCGCTGTCCAGTTCATCGGCCTCCTGCAGCCGCAGCTGGCGCAGCGCAAAAAAGCGGTACGGGCAGGCGCGCAGGTCGCCATAGGCGCTGGCAGACAGTTGTTGCAGGGGGAGCGCGCTGCCCACGGGCTGCGGCCTTAGCCCCGGTAGCGTGACAAGCTCACGCAGGGCACGCGGGTCCGGGGCCGGCTGCCACGCGTGGCCGAGCATGAGTTCCTGCACAAAGCCACTGGGCAGCAGGTGCTCGCCGCCCTCGCTCTCACGCCACAGGACGTCCATCCACGGCGAGCGCAGCGCATAGTTCCACGCGGCGCGGCTGGCAGCGGCCATTTCTTCGCGCGAGGGCATGCCCAGCGCTGCACGCTGGGCCGCCGTCCAGGCGCCTGTGGGCTCCGGCGACACCGGCAGCCGGACCTCGTCACAACCCGGCAGCACCACTGCGGCAAATGGCCTGCCGAGCAGTTGGCTCAGGGGCAGCAGCACCACCTGTGCGCGCGCCGGGTGTGTGGGCTTGAAGCTCGCGTCTTCCAGTGCGCTGTTGACCCAGGCAGTGAAGGCATGAAGGTCCATGCGGCGCGGCAGGTGCGCAAACTCGCCTTCGCCACCCTCATGCAGGCGCAATGCGGAGAGCACGGCGTCGCCGGCGGCATCATTCACCAGTCCGCCCAGCTGTCCCGACTGGCGCAGCGCACCCCGCAGGTCCTGGAGCCAGCGTGCCAGCGGCCGGGCACCCTGCAAGCTTTCGCGCAATGCGTTGGCTTGCGCGGCAACGGGATGCAGCGGCGCAAGGCCGCGCCATTCGCGCACACCGTTGCGGCGCATCAGCACCTCGGCTGCCGTCACCTCGCCTGCATTGAACGCGGGCGCGTTCTTGAGCCAATCCAGCACCGCATCGGCCGAGGCATCGCGCACCGCTGCGCGCAGCAGACTCATCAGCTGCGCCGCAGCGCGGGTGGTGGACAGCTTCCAGCCTGTTTCATCACGTATCAGCACGCCGCGCGCGCCCAGCATGGCCCGGATGCGGCGCGTCAGTGTGCGGTCCTGGGCGACCAGCGCCACGGGCGCGCGTCCGGCCGCCAGGTGAGCCAGCACGCAGGCCGCCGCCCGCGCGGCCTCGTCCTCGGAATGGCTTGCGGCATGAAGCGCGGGTAACAGCGCAGGACCTTCCACCGGCACGGCCAGGGTGAAGGCCTTGGCACCGAACTGGCGCAGCAATGCCTGGCCCAGCGGGTCTGACTGGAAGCCTTCAATCAGCACGAAGCAGTCCAGGTCGGCCTCAAACAGGATGTCTGTCGCATAGGAGGATGTCTGCGCCCACAGCAACGCGAGCTGGGCCGCAATGGCTTCGAGCCTGAGCAGCGGGGAATCCATCATGCCGCCGGGCACGGCCGACAGCGCAGTGCGCATGCGGTCCGCCCATTCGGCTCTCTGCGGCTCCGCAACCGCGGCGGCCAGGCGGGCGAGGTCATGCGCGGCCTCGACAACGCGGTTGGCAAGCATGTCCCTCGACGCGGACTGCCCCACGCTGTCCAGCAGTGCAGCAGCCTTGAGGATGTCGGTCGCCATGTCAAAGCTGATGTCGTCCGGACCGGGCACAAAACCGCCCTCACCGCCCGCCCAGTTCATGGTGGTTTCAAAGCGCGGCGAGAAGCCCGCCGTGCCGCAGACCTGCGCCCATGCAGCTGCAGCTTGCGGCATCAATTGCGCATAAGGCAGGAGCACGACGGTGCGCGCGGGATGCGCACCGCGCTGCCCCAGCGCCTCGTTCAACTGCGCGGCAACAGCCAGCCAGGCCCTCCCGGCATGATGGTTTTTTGCTATCTCATCCATAGCAGGCATGGCGCCAACGGTGGCACTTGGTTTCTGTCACAATTTCCCCACTTTACCCGTACCGACACTCTGCACAAGGAAACTTCCATGGCCAGCGAACTCATCAAACACATCTCTGACGCGTCCTTTGAGTCAGACGTCCTGCAGGCCGACAAGCCCGTGCTCGTGGACTACTGGGCCGAATGGTGCGGCCCGTGCAAGATGATCGCGCCCATCCTCGACGAAGTGTCCACCACCTACGAAGGCAAACTGCAGGTTGCCAAGATGAACGTGGACGAAAACCGCGACATTCCTGCCAAATTCGGCATCCGCGGCATCCCCACCCTGATGCTGTTCAAGGATGGCCAGCTGGCCGCCACCAAGGTAGGTGCGATGAGCAAGGCACAGCTTACGGCGTTCATCGACCAGCAACTGGCCTGATCGAATCTGTCATCCCGGACCTGATCCGGGATCCATCATGGTTGGCCCGCCGCCGTGGATCCCGGATCAAGCCCGGGATGACAAGTCTTATGAAGCCCCCCTTTTTCCTGTCATAATCCGCTCAGTTCACCGATTTGCCTCCCAGGGCGAGCTGGTTCGATAACCCGGTTTCAAGGCGCCTCCAGCCTTGCTTTAAACCCTCCCCCCGTTTGTCCACAGAACACCCGCCAAAGGGTGCACCAACGCAGGTTCAGCCATGCACTTAAACGAACTCAAGGCGCTCCACGTCTCTGAAGTCCTCAAGCAAGCCGAAGAGCTTGAAATCGAAAACACCGGCCGCATGCGCAAACAGGAGTTGATGTTTGCCATCATCAAGAAGCGGGCCCGGGCCGGCGAGCAGGTCTTTGCCGACGGCGTGCTTGAAATCCTCCCCGATGGCTTCGGCTTCCTGCGCAGCCCCGACACGAGCTACACCGCCAGCACCGACGACATCTACATCTCGCCCAGCCAGGTTCGCAGGTTCAACCTGCACACGGGCGACATGATTGAAGGCGAAGTCCGCACCCCGAAAGACGGCGAACGCTACTTTGCCCTGACCAAGCTCGACATGGTCAACGGTGGCCTGCCGGAGAACAACAAGCACAAGGTCATGTTCGAGAACCTGACGCCGCTGTTCCCCAAGGAGCAGATGAAGCTGGAGCGCGACAACTTCAAGGGCGACGAGAACATCACCGCCCGCGTCATCGACATCATTGCCCCCATTGGCAAGGGCCAGCGCGCCCTG
Source organism: uncultured Ramlibacter sp. (assembly GCA_964519795.1). GTDB lineage: Bacteria > Pseudomonadota > Gammaproteobacteria > Burkholderiales > Burkholderiaceae_C > JACMQX01. The sequence continues at coordinate 7,044 of CAZFKW010000197.1, forward strand.
CTGGTGGCGCCGCCCAAGAGCGGCAAGACGGTGATGATGCAGCACATCGCCCATGCGATTGCCGCCAACTACCCCGACAGCTACATGATGGTGCTGCTGGTGGACGAACGGCCCGAGGAAGTGACCGAGATGCAGCGCTCGGTCAAGGGCGAGGTGATTGCCTCGACGTTTGACGAACCCGCCGCGCGCCATGTGCACGTGGCCGAAATGGTGATAGAGCGGGCCAAACGTCTCGTGGAACTGAAAAAAGACGTGGTAATCCTGCTGGACTCCATCACCCGCCTGGCCCGTGCCTACAACAACGTCGTGCCGTCCTCCGGCAAGGTACTGACCGGCGGTGTGGACTCCAACGCCCTGCAGCGCCCCAAGCGCTTCCTGGGCGCCGCCCGCAATGTCGAGGAAGGCGGCTCGCTGACCATCATTGCCACCGCCCTGGTGGACACCGGCAGCCGCATGGACGAAGTGATCTTTGAGGAGTTCAAGGGCACCGGCAACTCCGAAATCCACCTGGACCGCCGCCTGTATGAAAAGCGCGTGTTCCCGTCCATCCAGCTCAACCGCAGCGGCACCCGCCGCGAAGAGCTGCTGCTGGCCCCCGAAATCCTGCAAAAGACCCGCATCCTGCGCCAGTTCATGTACAACATGGACGAA
>CAZFKW010000198.1:0-7644 GCA_964519795.1 uncultured Ramlibacter sp.
GGTTTTCTGCGCTTTGACGGGTGAAAAAGCGCGGCTAAGTCGTTGATTTCATTACAAATTTTGTGTGCGTGCCCACTTGCGCGGGAAAGTTTTCCTGCTACAGTGCAAAAAAGTGCAATTAAGTGGTGAAAAGTGTCTTTTCACTGCTGTTCAATTGCCTGTTCTCACTAATCCGAGGGTGCGCGCGTGTTTCAAGGGGCTTCGTCTCTCAGTCTGGATGCAAAAGGCAGGCTCTCTGTGCCCACCCGGCACCGTGACGTGCTGAGCGCGACTGCGGCAGGGCAGCTGACCCTGACGAAGCACCCCCACGGCTGCCTGATGATGTTCCCACGCCCCGAGTGGGAGAAATTCCGCGAGCGCATTGCGGCACTTCCGATGTCGGCCCAGTGGTGGAAGCGAATCTTCCTTGGCAACGCGATGGACGTTGAAATGGATGCCACCGGCCGCGTGCTGGTCTCACCCGAGCTGCGCGCGGCGGCAGGCATTGTGCGCGACACCATGCTGCTGGGCATGGGCAACCACTTCGAGCTGTGGGACAAGGCCACCTACGATGCCAGCGAGGCGCAGGCGATGCAGGGCGACATGCCCGACGTCTTCCGGGACTTCTCCTTCTGAAAGCAGGCGGTGGACACCACATGGACTCACACCACCGTCTTGTTGAACGAAGCAGTCGAGGCTCTTCTCACCAATACGGATGCCACATACGTCGATGCCACCTTCGGTCGCGGTGGGCATTCGCGGCTGATCCTCGCCGGCCTGTCGGAGCTTGGGCGGCTGATCGCCTACGACAAGGACCTGGATGCGATCGCCGAGGCCAACCGGATCGAGGACACCCGCTTTTCCATCCGCCACGAGGGCTTCAGCCACCTGGGCGAGCTGCCGGCATCCAGCGTCGCCGGCGTGCTGATGGACCTGGGTATCAGCTCCCCGCAGATCGACAATCCGGCGCGGGGATTTTCATTCCGCTACGACGCACCGCTGGACATGCGCATGGACACGACGCGCGGGCAAAGCGTGGCCGAGTGGCTGGCAACGGCGGAGGTTCAACAGATTGCGGAGGTGATTCGTGACTATGGCGAAGAACGGTTTGCTGTTCAGATTGCAAAGGCGATTGATGCTCGCCGACAGGAACGGGGCGCAATTTCAACCACCGCCGAGCTGGCCCAGCTCGTGGCTGGCACGGTCAAAACCCGCGAGCAGGGCCAGGACCCTGCAACGCGCACATTTCAGGCTTTTCGGATTTTCATCAACGCCGAGCTTGAAGAGCTGCAACAGGCGCTAGAGGCCAGCCTTCATGTACTCCAACCCGGGGGCCGACTGGTGGTGATCAGTTTCCATTCGCTGGAAGACCGCATCGTCAAGCAGTTCATCGCGAAGCATTCCCGCGATGAGTACGACCGCCGCGCGCCGTTCGCCGCGCCGAGGGTGATGAAGCTCAAGGCGCTGGAGCGCATCAAGCCCACAGCTGAAGATATCAGGGCCAACCCGCGCTCGCGCAGCGCGATCATGCGCGTCGCCGAAAGGACCGCATCATGACCAGGCTGAACCTTGTCCTCCTGATCGCTGTCATGGCCAGCGCGCTGTATCTCGTACGCACGCAATACGAGTCGCGCAGGCTCTACACCGAGATCGAACGCGCCCAGGCCGAGGCGCGCCGGATCGAGGTCGAGAACGAGCGCCTGCAGGTTGAAAAGCGTGCGCAGGCCACACCGCTGCGTGTTGAAAAGCTCGCCAAGGAGCAGCTCAAGATGCGCACGGCCACCCCGGCCATCACGCAGTATGTGACGTATGCGGCGCCGGCAGCGCCGCCTGCGGCATCTGGTGCCACGGGAGCTGTGCCATGAGCCGCAGCGTCGCCTACACCTCCAGCCCGCTGCTCGCCAGCAAGACACCCGTCTGGCGCAGCAAGTTCATCGTGGCTGCGCTGGGCCTGGGCTTTGTCGGCCTTGCCGGGCGCGCAGCGTATGTGCAGGTAGTGGGCAACGACTTCTTCCAGCGCCAGGGTGAAGTCCGCTTTGCACGTACGCTGGCCCTGCCAGCCAACCGCGGCCGCATCCTCGACCGCAACGGCCTCATCCTTGCGTCCAGCGTCCCGGCTCCCAGCATCTGGGCCATCCCGGAGGACGTTGACAAGGACCATGACAAGGCCAAGCTCGTCAAGCTCGCGGCCTTGCTCGAGATGCCGCTGGCTGACCTGCGCAGGAAGCTGGAAAACGAAGACAAGACCTTTGTCTGGCTCAAGCGGCAGATTGACGACGCGGTGGCGCTGCAGATCGCCGCCCTCGACATCAAGGGCATCTACCAGCGCAAGGAATACCGCCGCAAGTACCCGGAGGGTGAGGCCGCCGCCCATGTGGTCGGTTTCACCAACGTGGAAGATATCGGGCAGGAGGGCATCGAGCTGTCCTTCAACCAGGAGCTTGCAGGGCGGCCCGGCTCGCGCCGCGTGATCAAGGACCGGCTGGGCCGCATTGTCGAGGACGTGGTCGAGCAGGTGCCCGCCGTGGACGGCAAGGACCTGCAGCTCTCGGTGGACAGCAAGGTGCAGTTCTTTGCCTACCAGAAGCTGCGCGATGCCGTGCTCACGCACAAGGCCCGCGCCGGCAGTGTAGTGGTGCTGGACACGGTGACCGGCGAGGTCCTGGCCCTGGCCAATTACCCGTCGTATGTGCCCGACCGGCGGCAGAACCTGACGGGCGAGCAGCTGCGCAACCGCGCCATGACCGACGTGTTCGAGCCCGGCTCGACGATCAAGCCGTTCACGATTGGCCTGGCCATGGACACGGGGCGCGTCTCTGCGAAGACGCCAATACAGACGGCCCCCGGCTTTGTGACCATGGGTGGCGCGCGCATTTCCGACTCCCACCCCCATGGCGTGCTGACGGTGCAGGAAGTCATCCAGAAATCCAGCAATGTGGGCACGCTGAAGATCGCGATGCAGATGCAGCCGCGCGAGATGTGGGAGACCTTTTCTGCCGCCGGCTTCGGCCAGAAGCCGCAGATCAGCTTTCCCGGCGCGGTCACCGGCCGGCTGCGGCCGCACAAGACATGGCGGCCGGTGGAACAGGCCACCATGTCGTACGGCTACGGGCTGTCGGCTTCGCTGTTCCAGATGGCCCGCTCCTACACGGTCTTTGCGCATGACGGCCAGATCATCCAGGCCACCATGCTCAAGAACCCGGAGCCGGCGGTAGGTGTTCCGGTGTTTTCCCCCAAAACGGTGGATGCCATCCGCGTGATGCTGCAGATGGCTGCCGGACCCGGCGGCACGGCGCAGAAGGCGCAGACGCTGGGCTACTCGGTGGGCGGCAAGTCGGGAACTGCACGCAAGCAGATCGGCAAGGCCTATGCCACCAACAAGTACCGCTCGTGGTTCGTCGGCATGGCACCGATCGACAAGCCCCGAATCATCGTCGCGGTGATGGTGGACGAGCCCAGCGCCGGCAAGTTTTACGGCGGCGATGTGGCTGCGCCCGTGTTCAGCGAGGTGGTGCAGCAGACACTGCGCATGATGGGTGTGCAGCCCGACATGGCCGTCAAGCCGCAGATCCTGGTGAACGCTGTGGAGGAGTCGTTCTGATGACGTCATTCCACACACCACAGACCGCAGTGCAGTGGCTGCGCGCCAACGTCACGGGCACCCTTCAGTGCGACAGCCGCAACGTCGGTGCGGGCGACGGCTTCATCGCCTGGCCTGGGGCCGCCACGGACGGGCGCAAGTATGTCGGCGCGGCGCTATCGCAGGGCGCGGGCGCCTGCCTGGTGGAGCAGGAGGGTGCAGCCGCCTATGGTTTCACTGACGTGCGCATTGCTGCCTATGGTAGCCTGAAGGCCGCGACCGGGCCGATTGCCTCTGCCTGGTTCAACGAGCCCAGCCGGGAGCTGGACGTCATGGCGGTCACGGGCACCAACGGCAAGACCAGCACCGCCTGGTGGCTGGCGCAGGCGCTGGGCGCAGTCAACCGCCCGGCAGGCATGGTGGGCACCCTGGGGATTGGCGTTCCGCCGCGCAGTTTCCCGGCCGCCCCGACCGGCCCCGCCGATACCGTTGATCGCGGACAGCTCGTCTACAACGGCCTGACCACGCCGGACCCGGTGCTGTTGCAGCAGCAGTTCCGCAGGTTTGTGGATCAGGGCTTCGTGGCGTGCGTCATCGAGGCATCATCCATTGGCATCGAGGAGCGCAGGCTCGACGGCACGCGCGTGCGTGTGGCGATCTTTACCAATTTCACCCAGGATCACCTGGACTACCACGGCAGCATGCAGGAGTACTGGAACGCCAAGGCCGAACTGTTCCGCTGGCCGGGGCTTGCGGCGGCCGTGCTGAACATCGACGACCCCAAGGGCGGGGAGCTGGCCGCGTCGCTGGACGGATCGTCCACGGATGTGTGGACAGTGTCCTGCATCGGGCCTGCCCGCCTGCAGGCAAGAGGCATCGGCTATGGGGCGCAGGGCCTGCGCTTTGAGGTGGTTGAAGGCGCTGAGGTCCATCACCTGGCGACCCGGCTCATTGGCGATTACAACGTCGCCAACCTGTTGGGCGTGATCGGCGCCATGCGGGCCATTGGCATTCCGCTGGCAGAAACTGTGGCAGCATGCGCCGGCCTGACCCCCGTGCCTGGCCGCATGGACTGCCTGGGTGGGCCGGGCCAGCCGCTGGTGGCTGTGGACTATGCGCACACGCCCGATGCGCTGGACAAGGCGCTGCAGGCATTGCGCCCGCTGGCGCAAGAACGCGGCGGCAAGCTGTGGTGCGTCTTCGGCTGCGGCGGCGACCGTGACGCCACCAAGCGCCCCCTGATGGCGGCGGTGGCCGGGAAGCAGGCCGACACCGTGGTCGTGACCAGCGACAACCCGCGCAGCGAAAAGCCCGAAACCATCATCAGCCAGATTCTTCCAGGGCTCCTGCGGCGTGACGACGTGCGGGTGCAGGCCGACAGGGCCAGGGCCATTCTGGACAGCCTGACACAGGCCGCGCCCGAAGACGTCGTCCTGATTGCGGGCAAGGGCCACGAGGAATTCCAGGAAATCAGCGGCGCAAGACTTGCGTTCTCGGACAAGGCCCATGCGGCTGCGGCCCTTGAGGCGAGGAGCGGTACGTGAGCGGGATGGGCCTTACGCTCCAGCAAATCCTGGCCTGGTTGCCCGGTGGCGTGCCCGTGGGAGACGCGCGCACCGCCGTGCAGCGTGTGCATACCGATACCCGCACGCTGCAGCCCGGCGACCTCTTCGTTGCGCTCAAGGGAGAGAGGTTTGACGCCCATGAATTCCTCGCCGGTGCGAAGGCTGCAGGTGCAGCGGCTGCCATTGCGCATGGCGGACTGGCGCAAGCAGGCTTGCCCGGCATTGAAGTGCCAGACACACGCCTGGCCCTGGGCCGCCTTGCAGCCGGCTGGCGTGCGCAGTTCAGCCTGCCGTTGATCGCAGTGACCGGCAGCAACGGCAAGACGACCGTCACGCAGATGGTCGCGTCCATCCTGCGGGCATGGAAGCCGCAGGCAGTATTGGCCACGCAGGGCAACCTGAACAACGACATCGGCGTGCCGCTCACCTTGCTGCGCATGCATGCCGGCCATGAGGTGGGTGTCGTCGAGCTCGGCATGAACCACCCGGGCGAGATCGACTACCTGGCGCGCATCACCCGGCCCACGGTGGCCCTTGTGAACAACGCGCAGCGCGAGCACCTGGAATTCATGGCCACGGTGGAAGCCGTCGCGCGCGAGAACGGCTCGGTGCTGGCCTCGATTGCGCCGGGGGGCACGGCGGTCTTTCCTGCCGGCGAGGAATTCAGCGCGCTCTGGCAGGAACTCGCAGGCGGTCACGCCTGCATGACTTTTGCGGACAGCACTTCTGCTGCCGATATCGCTTTGGCCGGGGCTGAATGGCAAGCGGGTTACTGGCAGGTTGGCGCTTCAACGCCCGCCGGCACAGTGGACTACCAGCTCCATATCGCCGGCCGCCACAACGTGCGCAACTCGCTTGCAGCGGTTGCCTGCGCGCTGGCTGCGGGCGTGCCGCCATTGACGTGCTGGCCGAACTGCCCGGGCCGCGCCTGCTGGTGCTGGGTGACATGGGTGAGGTAGGTGACCAGGGCCCGGCCTTCCACCGCGAGGTGGGTGCGCATGCGCGCGATCAGGGCATCGACCAGGTGTTCACGCTGGGCGAACAGTCGGCCGGCATATCAGGCAGCTTCGGCGCGGGACGCCACTTCGGCGATGACATCGCGGCGCTCAATGCTGCTGTCGCGGCAGCCTTGCCCGCCACAGCGAGCGTGCTGGTCAAAGGCTCGCGCTTCATGAAGATGGAGCGTGTGGTCGAAGCGATCACCGACACATCGCAACAACAAAAAGAACAAGCGAAAGGAAAAAAATGAGCCCCCACGCTCACATTCGTTCGCTGCCCCCCAGGGGGGCGGCCTCCTTTGAGACGGCTCGGCAGGAGGCTGCACATGCTGCTTAGCCTGGCCCAATGGCTGCAGACGCTGTCTCCCGAGTTCGGGTTTTTCCGCGTCTTCCAGTACCTGACATTCCGTGCCGTGATGGCAGCGCTCACGGCACTGCTCATCGGCCTGATCGCAGGGCCTTACGTCATCCGTCGCCTCACGGCGCTGAAGATCGGCCAGCCGGTGCGTGGCTACGGCATGGAAACCCATCTGGCCAAGAGTGGCACGCCCACCATGGGCGGGGTGCTGATCCTGCTGTCCATTGCCATTTCCACGCTCCTGTGGTTTGACCTGGCCAACCGCTTTGTCTGGATCGTGCTGCTGGTCACGCTGGGTTTTGGGGCCATCGGCTGGGCTGACGACTGGCGCAAGGTCGTGCACAAGGACCCGGAGGGTATGCGCTCGCGCGAGAAGTACCTGTGGCAGTCGCTCATCGGCCTGCTGGCTGCGCTGTACCTGGTGTTCAGCATCTCCGAGAGCTCCAACCTGCGTGTACTGGAGCTGTTCTTCAGCTGGGTGCAATCGGGTTTCAACATGGACCTGCCACCCAAGGCGGGCCTGCAGCTGCCGTTCTTCAAGGAAATCAGCTACCCGCTGGGCGTGTTCGGCTTTGTGATCCTGACCTACCTCGTCATCGTCGGATCCAGCAATGCGGTGAACCTGACCGACGGCCTGGATGGCCTGGCCATCATGCCGGTGGTCATGGTTGGCTCGGCACTGGGTGTGTTTGCCTATGTGACGGGCTCGTCGGTGTACTCGAGGTACCTGTTCTTTCCCTACATTCCGGGCTCGGGCGAGCTGCTGATCTTCTGCTCGGCCATGGCGGGTGCGGGCCTGGCTTTTCTCTGGTTCAACACACACCCGGCCCAGGTGTTCATGGGCGACGTGGGCGCGCTTGCGCTCGGCGCGGCGCTGGGCACCATCGCCGTGATCGTGCGCCAGGAAATTGTGCTGGCCATCATGGGCGGCATCTTCGTGGTGGAGGCGCTGTCAGTGATGATGCAGGTGATGTACTTCAAGTACACGAAGAAGAAATACGGTACGGGCCGGCGCATCCTCAAGATGGCGCCGCTGCATCACCACTTCGAGAAGAGCGGCTGGAAGGAAACGCAGGTCGTCGTGCGCTTCTGGATCATCACCATGCTGCTGTGCCTGGTCGGCCTTTCAACCCTGAAGCTGCGGTAACCATGCGCAACCTCAAA
>CAZFKW010000199.1:0-7622 GCA_964519795.1 uncultured Ramlibacter sp.
TGCATGTTCACGGCCAGCAGCACGCCAAACCAGATCAGGTCAATGCCCAGCTTTTCCGCAACCGGCGCCAGCAGTGGCACCACGATGAACGAGAGTTCAAAGAAGTCCAGGAAGAACGCCAGGATGAAGATCATGATGTTCACCACGATCAGGAATCCCAGCTGTCCGCCTGGCAGGCCGCTCAGCAGGTGCTCCACCCACTTCGGGCCATCCACGCCCTGGAACACCAGGCCAAAAATGGTGGCGCCGATCAGGATGAACACCACAAAGCATGAGAGCTTGGTGGTCGTGTTCAGGGCCTGCTTGAGCAGGGAGAAGCTCAGGCGCCTGCGTGCAAAGGCCATCACCAGCGCGCCAAGCGCGCCCATGGCGCCGCCTTCGGTGGGCGTTGCGATGCCCAGGAAAATCGTGCCGAGCACCAGGAAGATGAGCAGCAGCGGCGGAATCAGCACAAAGGTCACACGCTCGGCCATGCGGGAGAGCAGCCCCATGCGTGTGACCTTGTTGATCAGGGCGATGAAGAAGGCCAGCAGCACGCCCACACACATCGAGACGACGATGGTCTCGTCCTTGGCGACCGAGTCCACCTGTGTTCCTTTCCACCAGGTCTGCACGTCAGCGTAGTGCTGGCCGAAGTACACCGCCACGCCCACCGAGATGATGGTCAGCACGAGCAGGGACAGGAGGCCGGACTTGCCGCTGTCCTCGCGGATGGTGCGTGCCTCGATTGGCATGGCCGGCACCCATTCGGGCTTGATGAATGCAATGAGCATCACATAGCCCAGATACATTCCCATCAGGATGAAGCCGGGCACGAAAGCGCCCTTGTACATGTCGCCGACGCTGCGGCCCAGCTGGTCGGCCAGGATGATCAGCACGAGTGAGGGCGGGATGATCTGGGCCAGCGTGCCTGATGCCGCAATGGCACCGGTCGCCAGCCGCCTGTCATAGCCATAGCGCAGCATGATGGGCAGCGAGATCAGGCCCATGGAGATGACCGAAGCGGCCACCACACCGGTGGTCGCGGCGAGCAGCGCGCCAACCAGGATCACGGCAATGGCCAGGCCACCGCGCAGGGGGCCGAACAGCTGGCCGATGGTGTCCAGCAGGTCTTCGGCCATGCCGCTTCGCTCCAGGACCAGGCCCATCAGCGTGAAGAAGGGAATGGCCAGGAGCGTGTCGTTCTGCATGATGCCGAAGAGGCGCAGCGGCAGGGCCTGCATCAACGCTTCGGGCAGGACGCCCAGTTCGATGCCGATGATGCCGAAGAAGAGGCCGCAGGCGCCCAGGCTGAAGGCGACCGGAAAGCCCATCAGCAGGAACACGATGAGCCCCATGAACATGATCGGGGCCAGGTTGGCAGTAAAGAATTCCATGTATGGCTCCGGGCTCAGTTGGATTGCGCAGACCGGGACTCTGCCAGCCGCTTGATGGCTTCAGCAAGTTCCTGCTCTGCCGTCTTGTCAACCTTCTTGATCGTCGGATCCTCAATCAGACCCTGCAGGAAGGCGATGCGCTTGATGAGTTCGGACCAACCCTGAAGCATGAGCAGCGAAAAGCCGATGGGGATCATTGCGTACACCGGCCAGCGGATCAGGCCGCCGGCATTGGAAGACACCTCGCCGGAGCGGTAGCCCTGCAGGAAGAACGGGATGCCATACCAGAGGATGGCCAGGCAGACAGGCGTGAGGAACAGGGAGAAGCCGATGATGTCGATCCAGATCTGCGCCCGCTTGGACAGGCGGCCTGCGATGACGTCGATCTTGACGTGTTCGCCATTGAAGAGTGTGTAGCCGGCGGCAAGCATGAAAGACGCCGCAAACAGGTACCACTGAACTTCAAGGTAGGCGTTCGAACTCATGTTGAAGGCCTTGCGAACGATGGCGTTGACGCCGCTGATCACGGTGGACGCAAAAATCAGCCAGATCACGTACTTGCCGATCTGGGTGTTCAGCCAGTCCACGGCTCGCGAGAATTTAAGCAGGGCTTGCACGTTGTTGTCTCCAGGGATGAAGGGGCCGTTTTGTTGTCAGTGAACAGGTTTCGCCGTTAGTGCCGGGGCATCAGTTATGCAAAACGGGGTAAGCGGATAGTAAGCAAAAAGCAGGGCGATTCTAGGGTGAACTATAGATTGCAAGCTGACAGCTCTTTGACGGTGTTATCCCGCACTGGCGCCGCATTCACTGCGATCTTCAGCCAATAATGCGGCATGGCCTCCGTCACGCCCCTTGCAACCCCTGCCTCCATCGACTCCCCGGATATGCGCAGGGCCGGGCGTGACCTGCTGTCCCTGGCGTTGATGGATGCGCGCAACCATACCCTGCACCTGCTCGCCTGCCATGAACAGGCCGCGCTGGCGAGACCGCGCAATCAGGACCTGCAGCCCGGCATGGACCCGCCCTTGTGGCTTGCAGGCTATGTCGGCTGGTTTGCCGAGCACTGGATCGGCCGCAACACACAGCGGGCGCTGGGCAGTGCCTGCCCGGCGGAGCCGACGCGGCTGGCGTCCATTGAGCCGCGCGCCGATGGCTGGTGGAACCCGGCGCTCGTGACGCAGGCGGGGCGCCGCAGCCCCGGCCTGCCGGACCCGGCAGCCACGCGCGCCTGGCTGCTTGAAACGCTGGAGTGCACGCTCGAGCTGCTCGACAAGGCTGCCGATGAAGATGATGCGCTGTACTTCTATCGCCTGGCCCTGTTCCATGAAGACATGGCGGGTGAGCAGATGGTCGTCATGGCGCAGACCCTTGGCGTTGACCTGGGGCTTGATGCGCCCGGCGCCATGCAGGCGCGTGAGCCGCTGCTGGTGCCTGCGGGCTCATGGCGGCTCGGCTGGGAGCAGGGCAGTGCAGGTGAAGGTGCGGGCTTCGTGTTTGACATCGAGCAGTGGGCGCATGACACAGCCGTGCCGGAGTTCGAGATCGATGCCCACCCGGTAACCTGGGCGCAGTTTGCCGAGTTCGTTGAAGACGGCGGTTATGACAGCGAGGAGTTCTGGCAGCCCCAGGGCTGGGCCTGGCTGCAGGAGCAGGCGTCCTCCGACGGGCGGCGCGGGCCGCGCTTTGTGGAGCAGATCGGCGGGGCCGGCGGTGCCGTGTTGCAGACGCGATTTGGCAGGAACACCCGCATGGCCGGCGGCCAGCCCGCCATGCATGTGAGCTGGTGGGAAGCCGATGCCTGGTGCCGCTGGGCCGGCAGGCGGCTGCCGGCCGAAGTCGAGTGGGAAATGGCCGCGCATGTTGCCGCGCGCCGGGGCTTGCGCTGGGGCGATGTCCACGAATGGACGGCATCGACCCTGCGCGCCTGGCCTGGTTATGCCACGGGCCCGTGGACGGGCTACTCGCTGCCCTGGCTGGGCCAGGCCAAGGTGCTTCGCGGCGCCTCGTTTGCCACGCGGGCGCGCATGAAGAGCCCGAAGTTCCGCGGCTTTGCATTGCCGGGCCGCGACGAAGGCTTTGTGGGTTTCCGCTCCTGCGCAGCCTGAGGCATGGACCGGCGCGGCCGCAGGTCAGCCTGCCGCAGCTTTTTTGCGCCTGAAGTTCCACCAGGGCAGCACCTTGTGCATGGCCAGAATCTCGCCGCTGCGTGAGGGCGCATAGCCTGCCAGCGTTTTCAGTTGCGCCTGCCATGGCTCACTGGACAGCAGCTTGAGCAGCGCCGCCGTCGCCGGCTGCCCGAGCGCTGACTTGAGGCAGACAAGGTAGTAATTCTCCAGGACAAGCGGCACAAAGCCGAGGTTGCGCGTGCGCGCCGCTGTCTCGATGCCCAGGCCTGCATCTGCCGTGCCGCCCGCAATGGCTTGCGCCACGGCGCTGTGCGACGACTCCGTGTATGTGTAGCCGGCAATGTCGGCCGGGACCAGGCTGTGCTGCGCCAGCAACTCGTCGAACAGCACGCGGGTGCCGGTGCCCAGCGGGCGGTTCACGTAGCGCGCCTGTGTGCGGCGCAGCGCCGCCAGCGAGTCGATGCCCAGCGGGTTGCCGCGCGCCACGATGAGGCCCTGCGAGCGCTGCGCAAATCCGATGATCTTGTGCAGGCCCGGCTGCAGCAGCGGCTTGTAGATGCGCTCGGCGAGCGAGCCGGGGGCGGGCGCCGCGCGGACATGAAAGCCCGCCATCACGCAGCGCCCTTCATTCAGGGCACTGATGGCGTCCACGCTTCCGGCAAAGCGGATGTCCAGGTGCAGCTTTGCCGACGCTGCGGCATGCTCACGCAGTTGCACCAGTGCGTCGTCGTGGCTGGCATGCAGGCCCAGCACATGCGTGCTGTCGTCAAACGCCAGTGCGAATGCGCGTTCAAGGTCGGCATGAAGGGCCTGTACCTGCGGTGCCAGGCGGGCCTGGGCCTGCCTTTCGGCCCACAGCAGCTTGTCACCAAACTCCGTGAGCCGCGCAGGCTGGCCCTTGTCCCAGATGATGAGCTGGTGCCCCAGTTCCTGCTCCCAGCGCTTGAGCTCGCCCCACACGTGGCGGTATGAAAGCGACATCGCCCTGGCTGCGCCCGAGATCGAGCCATGCTCGCGCACGGCGGTGAGCAGGTCCATCAGCGGGTTGCGGATCAGCGCGTCCGGACTGCGCCGGCCGCCCAGGGAATAGGAGAGTTCTACTTTGTGCACGGTCTGTGAGTATGACGCAAGCAAGGGTGCGCGATGCAGGCTATGCAAGCGGGTTCATAGCTCGCCTTTACCGATGCGGGGGTTGCCATGAACGCCTAGCATCCCTGCCAGCAATGAACACATTCTCTGAAAGCGCGACTACAGCGCTCGATCTCCTTGCCACGTTTGACCCCATGCTGATGGCCATCGTCGGCCGCTCGCTGGGTGTGAGCGCAACCGCGTGCGCACTGGCCTGCGGCTTCGGACTGATGCTTGGCGCATGGATCGGGGTGGCACGCTTTGGCGCGCGTGATGCGCTGCTGACCGTGCTGAACACACTCCTGGCGTTGCCGTCGGTCGTCGTGGGCCTGCTGGTGTACCTGATGCTGTCACGCACCGGGCCGCTGGGCGGGCTGGGCTGGCTCTTCACCTTCAAGGCCATGGTGCTGGCGCAGGCGATTCTCGTGCTGCCCATGGTGACGGCGCTGACCCGCCAGGTGGTGGAAGACGCCGAGCGCGCGCATGGCGAGCAGTTGCGGTCCCTAGGCGCCCGTCCCGTGGTGCGCAGCCTGCTGCTGGCGTGGGATGAGCGCTATGCGCTGCTTACCGTGCTGATCGCCTCCTTCGGCCGCGCGGTCTCGGAGGTGGGCGCGGTGATGATCGTGGGCGGCAACATCGACGGCTTCACGCGCGTAATGACCACCGCCATTGCGCTGGAAACCAGCAAGGGTGACCTGCCGCTGGCGCTGGCGCTGGGCTTCATCCTGCTGGCTGTGGTGCTGCTTCTCAACGCCGGCATTTCCGCTGTGCGGCGCTGGCGCGAGCGTGTCGATGGCAGCGTCAGCCAGGTCACGCGGGGGCTGGTGGCATGAGCGCCGGGGGCGTTGCCACGACCGCGCTGTTTGAACTGCGTGATGCCGGCGTGCGCTTTGGCCAGGTGCGGGCGCTGGTGGGCAGCAACCTGCGCGTGGCGCCCGGCGAGCGCGTGGCACTGGTGGGCGCCAACGGCAGCGGCAAGAGCACCTTGCTGCGATTGCTGCATGGCCTGCTGGAGCCCGACAGCGGCAGCATCGCGCGTGATGGCCGCGCACGCCATGCCATGCTGTTCCAGCGCCCCCACATGCTGCGCACCTCTGCCCTGAATAATGTGGCGCTCGGCCTCTGGCTGCGGGGCGAGCGCTGGCAGCAGGCCCGCGCACAGGCGCACGCGGCACTGGAGCGTGTCGGCCTGCAGGATATTGCCACACGCAATGCGCGAACCCTCTCCGGCGGCCAGCAGCAGCGCCTGGCGCTCGCCCGGGCCTGGGCCCTGAAACCGCAGGTGCTGCTGCTGGACGAACCGACAGCCAGCCTTGACCCGCACGCCAAACGCGAGGTCGAGGCGCTGATGGCGGAGTTTGCCGGCGGCAATGCGCAAGGCGCGGCGGCAGACGGCATGACCATGATCTTCAGCAGCCACAACCTGGGCCAGGTCAAGCGCCTGGCCAGCCGCGTGATCTACCTGGAGCAGGGGCGCCTTGTGGCTGACCTGCCCGCGCATGATTTTTTCAACGGGCCGCTGCCGGAGGCGGCCCAACTGTTCGTCAAAGGAGAATCGATATGAAGTTCAACATCAGGCACCCGTTCAGGACTCTCATGCCTGCCTCGCGCGGCCTGGCTCTGGGCTTTGCCCTGTGTGCGGCCGCATTCGGCGCTTTTGCGCAGAACATCACCATGGCCTCCACAACATCGACCGAGCAGTCGGGCCTGTTCACCTACCTGCTGCCGGAGTTCAGGAAGGCCAGTGGCCTCGACGTCAAGGTCGTGGCCGTGGGAACAGGCCAGGCGCTGGACATGGGCCGGCGTGGCGACGCCGATGTGCTCTTTGTCCACGACCAGGCCGCCGAGGAAAAGATGGTGGCTGAAGGTTTTGCCGTCAAGCGCTTTCCCGTCATGTACAACGACTTCGTGCTGATTGGCCCGAAGTCCGACCCGGTAGGGGCGAAGGGCAAGGACATTGTCGGGGCGCTGAAAAAGCTGGGCGCTGCCAACGCGAATTTTGTGTCTCGCGGCGACAAGAGCGGCACGCACGCGGCTGAATTGCGCTACTGGGCGCAGGCGGGCCTTGCCAACGCCAAGGGCACGGGCTACAAGGAGTGTGGCTGCGGCATGGGACCGGCGCTCAACATTGCGTCGTCCAGTGGGGGCTACGTGCTGGCCGACCGCGGCACCTGGCTGAACTTCAGGAACCGGGGCGACATGGCCATCCTGGTCGAAGGCGACACCAGGATGTTCAACCAATACGGTGTCATGGTGGTCAATCCGGCGAAGCACCCGCATGTCAAGACGGCTGACGCGCAGAAGTTTGTGGACTGGATCATCTCGCCGGCGGGTCAGAACGTCATTGCCGGTTACAAGATCGGTGGGGAACAGCTGTTCTTCCCCAACGCCACAAAGTGATTCAGGAGGCGGAAGGGTGGCCTTTAAGTAAAAAGAAAGCGGAATCCAGGCGCATTTAAAGAAAGGCGCGCCTTTCTGTATGAAAGCCGGCGTCCCGCAGTTCGCCGGCTCGCATCGACCGGGGTCTTCGCAAAACATTTCCCCCGATAGAGGCGACGCTAGCACCTTTGCGCGCCCTTGGCTACACCTAAAACCGTGAGCTTGCATGTGTTGACCCTCAACACATCAGGTGTTAAAACTGAGCGGTACAAAAGTGACAAATAGTCACAATGCGCGCCGGTTCAATGCAACGATTACCCCACTTTTTGTGAAGTAGTTGCAGCGAACCGCCTGCGTTTTAAGGTTTTTGACGTCTTTTCAGGAGGTTCAGGCTTGCTCAACCGTCTTAGACTGGTTTGTTCAAGTGATGCAGCGCAACCCTTGTTACGCAGGTGGGGCTGGCGCTCGCCTGCGTTTTCGGCTTTTCTGCAACGCCCCTGGCCTGTTTTTCCCTTCTGACCCCCCCCTGTTACAAAAATGACGAGGTCTGCCTTGGCTAAATCCTTCACCCCCATTGCTTGCGCAACCCCGGCAGCGCTTGCCGCCCGTGCTT
>CAZFKW010000200.1:0-3134 GCA_964519795.1 uncultured Ramlibacter sp.
AGGCCATGACAACAGAGTCGGTCGGCGAGTCCCTCGTAGTGACGGCGACGATCGAGCCCAACCAGGAACGCGTTGCCAAGGTGGCGCCTCGCATAGAGGGCCGAATCCTCTCGATGCCCGCCAAGCTCGGTGACCGCGTCGCCGCAGGTCAGACGCTTGCCAGTCTGGACAGCGTTGCGGTCGGCGAGGCCCATGCCGCATGGGTGCAGGCCCACGCTGAACTCAGGATCGCCGAGAGCGATTTCAAGCGAGCCGAAACGCTGGTGACGGAGGAAATCATTCCGCGTAAGGACTTCCTGAAAGCCCAGGCCGAACGGGACAAGGCTGCTGCCGGCCTGCGCAACGCGGCCGACCGCCTCCGCCTGATGGGCGGCACGCAAAACGCCCAGGGCAGGAGCGTTTCCTCGTTCTCGGTCACTGCCCCGTTCGCCGGCACCGTGATTGAAAAGCAGGCAAGCCTGGGTGGCCTTGCCACTCCGGCTGATTCGCTGTTTACTGTGGCTGACCTCAGCCGCGTCTGGATTCAGGCGGCGCTGCCGGAGTCGGCATTGGCAAAAGTGCGGGTTGGCGCAGATGCGAAGGTCACAGTACCGGCGTATCCAGCAGACAAGTTCAGCGGCAAGGTGACCCATATCGGCGCCGGCGTGAACAAGGACTCGCGCACAGTTGCCGCGCGCATTGAAGTTGCCAACGCGGATGGCCGTCTCAAGCCCGAGATGTTCGCTACAGCGACCATCGAGGTCGCAGGCGAGAAGCGCGCGACCCTGTCCCTGCCTGACGAAGCCATCGTCCTGATGCAGGGGCAGCCTACCGTCTACGTGCTGGAGCAGGGCGCCTATATGCCGCGCCTGGTTGAACCCGGTGAAAGGGTTGGCGGGCGGACGATGCTGAAGTCCGGTATCAAGGCGGGCGAGCAGGTCGTCACCTCGGGTGCCTATGCGCTCAAGGCCCGGCAGCAGAAGTCGCAGCTTGGCCACGGTCATTGAGAAGGACGAACCATGCTCAATGCAATAGTCGGAGCGGCCCTTCGCTACAAGGTGCTGGTGCTCGTGGGTTTTGCGGTCCTGGTCTGGCTCGGCATCATGGCATTCCGCCAGGTGCCGGTGCCTATCGAAGCTGCAATGGCCGGCCTGGCCAATGTGGAAGTCGTTCGTTCGGTTTCCCTGTTCGGCCTGTCCTACGTCGGCGTCTATTTCTCGGACGACGTCGATATCTACTTCGCACGCCGCCTGGTCGGCGAAAAGCTGCAGGAGGTCAAGGGTCGCCTGCCGGCAGGCTATGGCGAACCCGAACTCGGCCCCAACAGTTCGGGCCTCGGCCAGGTCTTCTGGTACACCATTGAGGACGCCGACAAGAAGCTCAACGCGATGGACCTGCGCACGCTGCACGACTGGACGGTCCGCCTCATCCTGCGTACGGCGCCGGGCGTGGACGACGTGACGACATGGGGAGGCCATGAGAAGCAGTTCCAGGTTCAGATCGACCCGCGCAAGCTCGTGAGTTACGGCCTGTCCTTCAAGGATGTGATGGAGCGGCTGGCGGCCAACAACAAGCAGGTCGGCGGGCAATACCTGAATATAGGGGTGGAGCAGTACCTGGTGCGCGGCCTGGGCCTTGTCAGCAATGCAGAAGACATTGGCGGCATCGTCGTGGCCGAGCGGGCAGGTTCGCCCATTTACATCCGCGACGTGGCTGCGGTCAAGGAGGCGCCTGCGGTGCGCTTTGGCGCCGTCACGCGCAATGGCCAGGAAACCGTGCTGGGCATTGCCCTTGCGCGCATCAATGAGAACGCTGCAACTGTCGTCAAGGCGGTCAAGGCCAAGATGGCGATTGCGCAGGCGGCGCTGCCCAAGGGCATCGAGTTGAAGGCCGTGTACGACCGGACGGACATCGTTGACAAAGCGCTCTCGACGGCGCAGAGCGCCCTGGTTGAAGGGTCCATTCTTGTCGCTGTCATTCTTTTCCTGTTCCTGGGCGAGTTTCGCTCCGCCGTGGTGGTGATCGTGACGCTGCCGCTGGCCATGCTGTTTGCCTTCATCATGATGAATCGCTTTGGCATGTCTGCCAACCTGATGTCGCTCGCAGGCCTTGCCATCGGTATCGGCATGATGGTGGACGGCGCCGTGGTGATGGTGGAGAACGCGTTCCGGCTGCTGTCCCATGCGCGGGAGGGCGGGCGGCCGATCAACCGTACCCATGTGGTGCTCGAAGCGGCGCGCGAAGTGGCGACGCCGATTGCCTTTGCCATCATGATCATCATCGTGGTGTTCTTGCCCCTGTTCTCATTGACGGGCCTGGAGGGCAAGCTGTTCAAACCGATGGCGCTGACCATTACCTTTGCCATGGCGGGCTCGCTGCTGCTGTCGCTGACGCTGGTACCCGTCCTTGCGGCGCTCATCCTCAAGCCCAAGGAAGAGAAAGATACCTGGCTGGTGAGCAAGGCCAAGAAGGTCTACATTCCGTCGCTGGACTGGGCCTTGGACCACAAGAAAGCAGTAGTGGGTACGGCATTGGCGCTGCTGGTCGGCTCACTCGCCCTGTTCCCGTTCCTCGGCAAGGAATTCATGCCCACGCTGCAGGAAGACGCGATCATGTTCCGGGTGGTCGGCATTCCGTCAACCTCGCTGGATGAGTCCATCCGCGTGGCCAATGTGATGGATGCCAAGCTGCGCGCCAAGTACCCTCATGTCCGCTCGGTACTCGCCACCATCGGCCGCGCCGAAAAAGGTGAGACCGCAGACGTGAACTACATGGAGGTGTTGCTGGACCTCAAGCCGCAGGACGAGTGGCCGGTCAAGCAGTCCTATGCCGCGCTCGGTAAGGACATGCAGGAATACCTTGAGACTGAAGTCCCCACAGCAGTCTTTGGCGCGACGCAGCCCATCCAAATGCGGGTGGAGGAGCTTATATCCGGCGTGCGGGCCACACTGGCGCTCAAGATCTATGGTGAAGATCTGGACAAGCTTGAGGACCTGTCAGCCCAGATCAAGGGGGTTGTCGGAACCGTCAAGGGCGTGGCCGACCTGTCTGCCGAGGCCAACAAGGGCAAGCCGCAGATGGTGATCAAGGTGGACAGGGCAGCAGCTGCGCGCTACGGCCTCAATGCGGAAGATATCCTGCAGGTCGTGCAGGCC
>CAZFKW010000200.1:3149-7246 GCA_964519795.1 uncultured Ramlibacter sp.
GAGACGGTCTCAACCCTGATTGACGGCACGCGGCGCTTTGACATCGCCGTGCGGCTGGCAGAGGACTTTCGAAGCAGCCCATCGGCGATTGCAGCCATCCCGATCCGGACCTCGGAGGGTGCGCTGGTGCCGTTCTCGCAAGTGGCCAAGATCGAGCTGAACGAGGGCTACACCTTTGTGCGCCGCGAAGCACTGCAGCGCTATGCTGTGTTGCAGATGGATGTGCAGGGCCGCGACATTGACAGCTTCGTCAAAGATGCAGAAGCCGCCATTAAGGCCAAGGTGAAGCTGCCCACCGGATACTGGGTGGAGTGGGGCGGCGCCTTCGAGAACCAGCAGCGCGCGATGGCCCGCCTGGCGTTGATCGTTCCGTTGACGATCGGCCTGATCTTCATCCTGCTGTACACGGCCTTCAACTCGCTGCGCCATGCCACACTGATCATTGCCAATGTTCCCTTTGCCATCATCGGCGGGATTTTTGCGCTGTTCATCACGCGGCAATACCTCTCCGTGCCTTCCGCCATCGGGTTCATCGCAGTCTTCGGGGTGGCAATGCTCAACGGCATTGTTCTTGTTACCTTCCTCAACGACCAGCGCAAGCACGGCCTCTCAATCCGCGAGGCCGTGCGGCAGGGCACAGCAATGCGGCTGCGCCCGGTGCTGATGACCGCATCGGTTGCCATTCTCGGCCTGGTCCCCATGCTGATTTCATCGGGCGTGGGCGCGGAGACGCAAAGGCCCCTGGCAACTGTGGTGGTGGGTGGGCTCATCACCTCTACGTTGCTGACGCTGCTCTTGTTGCCGTTGCTCTATGAATGGTCAGAGACACGAGCCGAAAAGAAACAACGTGCCCGCGATGAGGCCGATGAAGCAGTTCCCAACGAAGAACCAGTGAAGGAGACACCATGAAGGAAATCAGGGCATATGTTCATCGCAGCAGGGTCGCTGACGTCGTCGCAGCGCTGAAGGATTGCAAGGCGTGGGGCGGATCAAAGGGGGACCGCCGGCACAACCTGGCGCTGTACATCGTCAAGGGCTTTGTCCATGCCGCCGACGCGTCGGAGCAGCATTTCTCCATGGAGCTGGGCGATGAAGTTGTCAATGAATACAAGCTTGAGCTTCTGTGCGAGGACAGCGAAACTGAAGAACTCATTCTTGCCATCACCACAGCCGCACGTACCGGCAGGCCGACGGCCGGCTGGGTGACTGTTGCTGAGCTGGCGCAGGCTGTTCCCATTCACTGAACGCTTGCCAAACAATTTTTTCCACTCTGACATTCAAGGAAACATCGTGAACAAAGTACTTTTAACCCTTCTCGCAGCATCCTCCATCGCTCTCTCGGCTTTCGCCGCAGGCGAGCACGCTTCCAAACATGGAGGCGTAGTCATGGAAACAAAGGCCGGCGACCTGGAACTCGTGGCCAAACCCGACTCGGTCGTCATTCATGTCAGTGACCACGGTAAGCCCATGAAGCTCACCAGCGCAACCGGCAAGGTCACGGTCTTCAACGGCAACGACAAGACGGAAGCGCCCCTCGCGCTGGTGGACGGCAAGCTCGTTGCCCAAGGCGCGTTCAAGCCAGCTCCCGGAGCCAAGGCGCTGGTTGAGGTGGCCCTGAATGGCAAGCCTGCCGTTTCAGCGCGGTTTACTCTCAAGTAGGCCCGGATAGCTGGACCAGGTCCCGACGCTGATGGGTGAACCGCAGGAAGGATCAAGCTCGTGACGCGTCACGTGACAGGCTCGACGATGGCGCTGATTATGCTGAAGATATGGCTGCCCTTGGCCATTGTTATCGTTTGCGCCTACTTCATTTATTTGGCGTGGCGCAAGCGACACCCTAAAAAGCCGGCGACGCAGGAACTCCCGTACGCAAGGAAATTGCAAGGTCGACTGTCAAAGCAAATGAGTGAGAAGAAGGCGACTCAGAAAGAAAACGAAGATTCCGGAAAAGCGGGCACTCAATCGGCCAATGCAAGACGACAAAAATGAGTCTGCCAACATATCTGTTGCCAAAGTAAGTGCTGCTTGGAAGATGTGGCCGAGAACTATGCTGATGCTGCCGGGAGCTTCGCCAGGTGGCACCTGGAGCAGGGCACGGTAGCCTCGGGCGAGGGCGCACCGCTTACGCAACGCGCATACTCGCTGGGGGAGGCTGACCTGCAGGCTCTTCTGCTCGCAAGGCGCCAGCTTCTTGAGGCATCGCCCCTGGGTGCACGGGCCGATACATGCGGGCAAATTACAGGCTGCTCCTGGGTGCCGGCCAGCTATGGGCGCCCGCGTTGAATGACTGATTTCAAAAAGAAGGCATCATGAATCTCGCGCTGGCGAATACCCATGTTTGATGTCCTCTCCAACAGGACCTACCGCCACCTGTTGCTGGCGCAGGTCATTGCACTGCTCGGCACCGGGCTTGCCACGGTGGCCCTGGGCCTGCTGGCTTTTGACATTGCTGGCGCGAATGCCGGAGCCGTGCTGGGTACGGCGCTGGCCATCAAGATGCTGGCCTATATCGGCGTGGCTCCTGTGGCGTCAGCACTGGTAGAGCGCCTGCCGCGCCGTGCGGTGCTGGTCACACTTGACCTGGTCCGGGCCGGTGTTGCGCTGGTTCTGCCGTTCGTCACTCAGGTGTGGGAAATCTACGTCCTGATCTTCGTGCTGCAGGCAGCCTCGGCTGCCTTCACGCCGGCGTTTCAGGCGACGATACCCGATGTGTTGCCTGACGAAGAAGACTATACAAAAGCGCTGTCGTTGTCCCGCCTGGCCTATGACCTGGAGAGCCTGGTCAGCCCAATGCTGGCTGCCTTGCTGTTGACGGTGGTCAGCTTCCACACGCTTTTTGGCGGCACGGTTATCGGGTTCCTGGCTTCGGCCGCTTTTGTTGTATCAGCAGTGCTTCCCCGCGCCAAGGTGCCACCCAGGCGCAGCATCTATGAACGAACCACACGTGGGCTGCGCATCTACCTGGCCACACCGCGTCTGCGCGGCCTGCTCGCGCTCAGCCTTGCCATAGCCTCGGGCAGTGCCATGGTCATCGTCAACACCGTTGTCCTGGTGCAGGCCGGACTGGGCATGACCCAGACCGCAACGGCCGTTGCGCTGACGTGTTTCGGCGCGGGTTCGATGCTCATCGCGCTGGTGTTGCCAAAAATCCTTGACCATGTTCCCGAGCGCCGCGCCATGCTGGCGGGTGCGGGCGTGATAGCTGCGGGCTTGTTGTTGGGGGGAGTCATTGCATCGCGCTACGCTGTGCTGCTCCCGCTGTGGTTCGTGCTGGGACTGGGCTACTCGCTGTCACAGACTCCGTCGGGCAGGTTGCTTCGCCGGTCTTCTGGCGCAGCGGACAGGCCAGCGCTCTTTGCCGCGCAGTTTGCCCTCTCACACGCCTGCTGGGTGGTCACCTACCCGCTGGCAGGATGGCTCGGCGCCAGCTTCGGCCTGGCCACCAGCTTTCTTGCGCTGGGATTTCTGGCAGTTGCAGCCACAGTTCTGTCCATGGCTCTGTGGCCCGCTGAAGACCCCGTGGCGCTTTCGCACCGGCACGACGACCTGCCTGCCGGGCATCCGCATCTGGCGGGTGCATCTGCTTCAGGGGCAGCTGTGCGGCAGCACGCCCACCCCTACGTCATCGACGACGAGCATCGGCACTGGCCGTCTTGACTTGGCCGTCACCCCCTGGCTCGTGGAAGGTGACGGCGGCTGGGAGCGGGCGTGTTAGGAGCTTGGCAAGGAGAAGAAGGCAAAGGAAGATGGTGACTTCGATTTGGTCCCTGGAGAAACCATGAATTCACATCACAGATCAGTGCCCGTTGTACTTGCTGCCCTGGCATTCACTGTGGCAGTCCTGCTGCTTGGCTATGTCTTGCTTGGCTTGTTGCCAATGTTGCTTTTCTCGTTCGGATTTCTCGGTGGGCTCCTTCTATGGTTGATTTTTCCCTCCGTTGCCCCGTTCGGTTCCATTCGGATTCCTTTTTACACAACCCTTGCATTGTTCGTTCTGCACAAGCTGGAGGAGCGCTTTCTTGGCTTCTTTCCCGCCCTTTCACAAATCACAAACGTTCCGACTCCTGAAAGCGGATCATTTCTGGCACTTCTTCTCT
>CAZFKW010000200.1:7256-7536 GCA_964519795.1 uncultured Ramlibacter sp.
GGCGCCTGGCTGCTTGTACCCGCGCTCGTCAGTCGCTCTCACCAATTCGGTTACTACCTGGCATGGACGTTCTTTACTGCTATGGGGGTCACTGAATTGGCGCATTTCATCTTCCCTCTTCTCACTTCAAAGCCATACGGGTACTTTCCAGGCATGGCGAGCGTGGTATTTCTCGCGCCAGTTGCCTGGTGGGGAATGTGGCAACTGGCTTGTATGCGCGGCATGCATCAATGACATGGCAAGACTAATTGATGTACTGCTCGGCAAACGCACGGCGCTC
>CAZFKW010000201.1:0-7496 GCA_964519795.1 uncultured Ramlibacter sp.
CCCAGAACTACTTTGCCAACGGCAACAACGAGTGGCCGGTTGCCAAAGGCGTGACCACCGACAACCCTGCCCTCAAGGCGATGAGCAACGGCCCTTTCAAGAGCGAGACCATCCCGATCAGCAGCGTCGCCGCCAATCAGACCAAGGTGCAGCAGATGCTGGACCGCGTCGGCTTCAAGTAAGCACACCGCTCCCCTCGGAAAGCCCGGTCAGTCCGGGCTTTTTGTTGCGCCATAATTGACGTTTACGTAAACGTCATACAGGAGATTTTCATGGAAATCGCGGGCAAGGTATTCATCGTCACCGGCGGTGCTTCAGGGTTGGGTGAAGGCACGGCGCGCATGCTGGCCGACAACGGCGCTACAGTTGTCATCGCCGACATGCAGGCCGAGAAGGGCGAAGCCATTGCCCGTGATATCGGTGGTGCATTCGTGGAATGCGATGTCAGCAGTGAATCCGACGGCCAGGCGGTTGTGGCCAAGGCTGTTTCGCTGGGCAAGCTCATGGGTCTCATCAACTGCGCCGGCATCGCGCCTGCCGAGAAGACTGTGGGGAAAACCGGCGCGCACTCCCTCGGTGTGTTCAGCAAGACCATCATGGTGAACCTGGTCGGCAGTTTCAACATGATCCGGCTCGCGGCAGACGCCATGTGCAGGAACGACCCCGAGTCGACCGGCGAGCGTGGCGTTCTGATTTCCACCGCATCGGTGGCTGCCTACGACGGACAGATCGGCCAGGCGGCCTACAGCGCTTCAAAGGGTGGCGTGGTCGGCATGACCCTGCCCATCGCTCGCGACCTGGCCCGCAACGGCATCCGCAACATGACGATTGCCCCCGGCATTTTCGGCACGCCCATGCTGTTCGGCATGCCCAAGGAAGTGCAGGATGCGCTTGCCGCCAGCGTGCCCTTCCCTTCCCGCCTGGGGACACCACAAGATTACGCCAGACTC
Organism: uncultured Ramlibacter sp.; assembly: GCA_964519795.1. Lineage (GTDB taxonomy): Bacteria > Pseudomonadota > Gammaproteobacteria > Burkholderiales > Burkholderiaceae_C > JACMQX01. The sequence goes on from CAZFKW010000201.1 coordinate 951, forward strand.
GCGAAGCACATCATCGAAAACGACATGCTCAACGGTGAAGTCATCCGCCTCGATGGCGCCATCCGCCTGGCACCACGCTGAACCTGATGCGGGCCGGCCGCGGGGGCGGCTGGCCAGTCGCCCCCGCGACAAACACCCGGGTCTTACCCTTGTTCGCAGGCATTGACTATTGGCCTACAGTCGCTGAGTCATAAAGAATCAAACACCAGACTGAGCGTCAAACCATTGCCTTCGACCATTGCGGCTATTCCGCACGAGGAGACCAAATGACCCGTCCAACCTATGCGCGCCCGACTTCGCGCCGCGCTTTCGTCCAGACCAGTCTGGCCACGGCAGCGGCTATCGCCCTGCCCTGCCCGGCCTGGCCCTGGCCCAGGCCTTCCCGGCACGCCCGATCAAGCTGATCTGCCCCTGGCCGGCAGGCGGCTCGACGGACGCCGTGATGCGATCCCTGGCCGAAAGCGCCGGCAAATCACTCGGCCAGCAGATCGTCATTGAAAACAAGCCCGGTGCCGGCGGCATGCTGGGCGCCAACGAGATGGTCGGCGCCCGGCCGGACGGCTACACCCTGACCCAGCTGCCGCACGGCGTGTTCCGCATCCCGCACATGCAGAAGGTGTCGTTCGACACCACCAGGGATTTCACCTGGATCGTCTGCCTGACCGGCTACACCTTCGGCCTGGTGGTCCCGACGGATTCGCCGATCAAGTCCGTCAAGGATCTGGTCGACTACGCCAAGGCGAACCCCGGCAAGTTCTCGTATGGATCCACCGGCACCGGGACCAGCCCGCACCTGGCGGTGGAAGAGTTCGCCCAGCGCGCGGGCATCAAGCTCAACCACATCCCCTTCAAGGGCAACGCCGACAACATGCAGGCCGTGCTCGGTGGGCACACCATGGGCGCGAGCGACGCCACCGGCTGGGGCCCGCACGTGGATTCCGGCAAGCTTCGCCTGCTCGCCACCTACGGCAGCAAGCGCACCAAGCGCTGGCCGAACGTGCCCACGCTGGACGAGCTGGGCTACAAGACCGTGTCCGACTCGCCGTTCGGCGTGTGCGGACCCAAGGGCATGGATCCGGCCGTCGTGCGCACCCTGCACGACGCCTTCCGCAAGACACTGGATGACCCGGCGGTGCTGGCTACCTTCGACAAGTACGACCAGACGGTGACTTACATGAACACCGACGCCTACACCAAGTGGGCCCGAAACACCTACGAGTCGGAAAAGGCCACCATCGAACGGCTCGGGATGGCGCAGAAGACGTAGGAGCGGCTTCCTAGACGTCGATGGCGGCGGCCGAGCCCGCCCGCTTGCGCAACTCGAACTTCTGGATCTTGCCGGTGGATGTCTTGGGCAGCTCGCCAAACACCACCGCGCGCGGTACCTTGAACCCTGCAAGGTGCTTCTTGCAGTGGGCGACGATCTCGTCGGCGGTCACAGCCGCATCGGCCTTGAGTTCCACAAACGCGCAGGGCGTTTCGCCCCAGCGCGGATCGGCCTTGGCAACAACCGCTGCAGCCAGCACCGCCGGGTGGCGGTAAAGCACATCTTCAACCTCGATGGACGAGATGTTCTCCCCGCCCGAGATGATGATGTCCTTGCTTCGGTCCTTGATCTTTACATAGCCGTCCGGGTAGGTCACCGCCAGATCCCCGCTGTGAAACCAGCCGCCGGCAAACGCCTCTTCGGTCGCCTTGGTGTTCTTCAGGTAGCCCTTCATGGTGATGTTGCCCTTGAACATGATCTCACCCATGGTCTGACCGTCAGCAGGCACCGCCAGCATGGTTTGCGGGTCCAGCACCTTGACGTCCCGCTGCAGGTGGTAGCGCACGCCCTGGCGCGCATTGAGGCGGGCACGCTCACCGATGTCCAGCCTGTCCCACTCCGCATGTTTCGCGCACACCGTGGCCGGGCCATACACCTCGGTCAGGCCATAGACATGGGTCAGGTCAAAACCCATGCGCTCCATGCCTTCGATCATCGAGGCCGGCGGCGCAGCACCGGCCACCATGGCCTTCACGCCACGCGGCACGCCGGCCTTCATGGCATCGGGAGCATTGACCAGCAGGCCGTGAACAATGGGCGCGCCGCAGTAGTGCGTCACGCCATGGTCGCGGATGGCATCGAAGATCGCCTGCGCCTCCACCTTGCGCAGGCAGACATTGACAGCCGCCCGCGCGGCGACCGTCCAGGGAAAGCACCAGCCGTTGCAATGGAACATGGGCAGCGTCCAGAGGTAGGCTGCATGTTTGGGCAGGTCCCATTCGAGGATGTTGGAGATCGCGTTGATGGCCGCGCCCCGGTGGTGGTAGACCACGCCTTTGGGATTGCCTGTAGTGCCGCTGGTGTAATTAAGGGCGATGGCGTCCCATTCGTCACCCGGCAGGTCCCAGGCAAAAGCCGGATCGCCCTGCGCGATGAACTCGTCATAGGTAATACTGCCAAACCGCTGCACGGGACCGGTATAGACGCTGTCCTCAACGTCGATGACCAGCAACGGGCTTGAACGCTTGCGCATGGCAATGGCCTTGAGCATCGTCCCGGCAAACTCCGGATCGACGATGACGGCCTTTGCCTCGCCGTGGTCCAGCATGAAGGCCAGCGTCTCGGGGTCCAGCCGGGTGTTGAGCGCATTGAGCACGGCGCCGGCCATCGGGATGCCGAAGTGCGCCTCGACCATGGCCGGGGTGTTCGGCAGGATGACAGCGACGGTATCGCCCTTGCCGATGCCATGCTGGCGCAATGCGCTGGCAAGCTGGCGGCAGCGCGAATACACCTCGGCCCAGTTGCGGCGCAATGCGCCATGCACGATGGCCAGCCGCAGCGGATAAACCTCGGCAGTGCGTTCGAGGAACGACAGCGGCGTGAGGGGCGCGTGGTTGGCTTCGGTACGCGGCAGGCCTTCGTCAAAAATGCTCGGCATCTTGTCTCCTTGTTGTGCGCCAAGCGTAGCCGTTTTCGGGCTTGTGCGGCATTACGTAAAAATACCCAGAACCTGCTTTGAACGACAATGCCCTGTGGCCATTCCCCAGACCTTCATCCAGGAACTTCTCGCCCGGGCAGACGTGGTGGAGATCGTCGGGCGCTATGTCCAGCTGAAAAAGGGCGGCGCCAATTTCATGGGCCTGTGCCCCTTCCACGGCGAGAAGTCACCATCGTTCTCAGTCAGCCCCACCAAGCAGTTCTACCACTGCTTTGGCTGTGGCAAGAACGGCAATGCCATCAGCTTCCTCATGGAGCACGCCGGGATGACCTTTGTGGAGGCCGTCAAGGACCTGGCGCAGCAATACGGGATGCAGGTGCCTGAAGATGATGCCAGTCCGCAGGACCGGGCCCGCGCCGCCGAACAGCGCCAGAAGCAGGCCACACTGACCGACGTCCTCGAGAAAGCTGGCGATGCCTTCAGGGCACACCTGAAGAACTCACCAAAGGCCATTGAATACCTGAAAGGGCGCGGCCTGTCCGGCGAAATTGCCCGGCAGTTCGGCCTGGGCTACGCGCCCGAAGGCTGGCGCAACTTGGCCAGCGTGTTCCCCAGCTATGACAACCCCCTGCTCGTGGAGAGTGGCTTGGTCATCCTCAACGTCGAGGAAGACGGAGGCGAGGAAAAGCGCTACGACCGCTTCCGTGACCGCGTCATGTTCCCCATCCGCAATGTGAAGGGCGAATGCATCGGCTTTGGCGGCCGCGTGCTGGGGGACGGCACGCCGAAATACCTCAACTCCCCCGAAACCCCGGTATTCAGCAAGGGCCGCGAGCTCTACGGCCTGTTCGAAGCCCGCAACGCCCTGCGCGAGAACGGCTATGTACTCGTGACCGAAGGCTACATGGACGTCGTCGCACTGGCGCAGCTTGGCTTTCCCAATGCGGTCGCCACCCTGGGCACGGCCTGCACGCCCGACCATGTCCAGAAGCTTTTCCGCTTCACCGACTCGGTCGTGTTCAGCTTTGACGGCGATGCGGCAGGCAGGCGCGCCGCGCGCAAGGCCCTGGACGGCGCCCTGCCCTATGCCACCGATGTGCGCAGCGTGAAGTTCCTGTTTCTTCCCGCTGAGCACGACCCGGACAGCTACATCCGCGAGTTCGGGCGCGACGCGTTCTCCAGGTATGTCAGCGAGGCCACGCCGCTGTCCAGGTTCCTGGTCGAGGCAGCGCGCGAGGGCTGCGACCTCAACACCGCAGAAGGACGGGCCCACATGGCGTCCAATGCAAAACCGCTGTGGATGCTGATACCCGACGGCGCCCTGAAGCGCCAGTTGCTTGGCGAGATCGCCGACCTGGTCCAGCTTTCCGGCCGGGAGCTGACCGACATCTGGGGCGCTACCCGGCCCCAGAAGCAGGACGGTTCCGGCCGCTACAACAAGGACGGCGCAGCCAGGCCCTACAGGGGCGGCGGCGACTTCAGCCAGAAGCCCCGTCCACACCAGCCCCCCCGCAGCGGCCGCGCCCTGCCGGCGAGCCGCGCCGACCATGCCGCCAGGTTGATGCTGGGCAATTTGGCAGCATGGGACACGCTGTCCAGCGAAGACCATGCCATGCTGTGCGAGCTGGCCGCCCCGCATGGCCCGCTCTTCATCTGGCTTGAAGGCCAACTGCATGAGCACGGCCCCCTGACCTGGGGCGCCCTGCGCGAGGAAATGCGCGAGCTTGAATTCGAGGACCTGGCTCTCAGGCTGATGTCCGGGCCAGGTGCGGATTCGGCCGGGGTCGCGGCGGAAGAATCGAGCCAGGAGTTGCGTGCCCTGCTCAACCTGATGCTGGTGGACAGGCTGAAACTGCTGGAGACAGAAGCACTGGAAGCGGCTGGCGACGATCCAGCGGCGCTTCAGCGGTACCGTGAACTCCAGGAGCGCAGACGGGCACTGACCGCGCCGAAAACCGCCGGAAACCCTTGACACAAGCCTTGAAATCCGGCGACAACGGTATAATGTAAGGCTTAGCTACCTGGCAAGAGCGACAGCAGCACCTCCGGACACCGGCCAACCGCGGACATATGCGCCCGACCCGCCACCTCCCCGCAAGGACTGCACACCAAATGTTCGCCCACACATCTTGCCCGTGAGCCGCCGGGAATTCGCGTTCCCGTCCGTCTCGCCGCCCGCGCCGGGATAACAGTGGCGCTTTGTGTTTCTTCATTTGTTTTTGTTCAGAGGTAGTTCCATGCCCGCTCAAACGTCCAGGAAGTCCGCCAAGCCCGCTGCCAAACCCGCAGCAAGGAAATCCGCCTCCCCGAAGGCGGACGCCAAGCCAGCCAAGGCTGCTCCCAAGGCAGCCAGTCCTGCGGCAAAGGCGCCCGCCAAGCCAGCAACGAAAGTAAAACCAGTGCCCTCTACCGCCAAGCCTTCCGCCAAGCCCGTTGCCGAAGAAGTCGTCAAGAAAAAACCTGGCCGCCCGCCGAAGGCCGTCGTGCCCGGTGCCGAAGCGCCCGCAAAGACCGGCGCCAAGCGTGGCCGCAAACCCAAAAATGCCTCTGCCGACCCGATGGGCAGCAGTGACGATACCGACCTGTCAGACATCGAGTCCGACCTCGTCGGCGAGCCCGCAGCGGAGACGACCGAGAAGGTCAAGCCCCTGCGCATGAAAATCAGCAAGGCCAAGGAGCGAGCCCTGATGAAGGAATTCGGCCTGGACGAAACTGTCCTGTCCGAAGAAGACCTGGCCAAGCGCCGGCAGCGCCTGAAGACCCTGATCACACTGGGCAAGACACGCGGCTACCTGACGCAGGGCGAAATCTCCGACCACTTGCCCGACAAGCTGGTCGATGCAGAGACGATGGAAGTCGTCGTCACGATGCTGAACGACCTCGGCGTCGCGGTGTACGAGCAAACGCCCGACGCCGAAATGCTGCTGCTGAACAACACCACGCCCACGGTGTCGTCGGTGGAAGAGGCAGAAGAAGAAGCCGAAGCCGCCCTGTCCACCGTGGACAGCGAGTTCGGCCGCACGACCGACCCCGTCCGCATGTACATGCGCGAGATGGGCACCGTCGAGTTGCTCACGCGCGAAGGCGAAATCGAGATTGCCAAGCGTATTGAAGGCGGCCTGATGCGCATGATGGAAGCCATCAGCGCCAGCCCCGCCACCATTGCCGAGGTCTTCCGCCTGGCCGACGAAATTGCAGAGGGCAAGGTTGTCATCTCCACTGTGGTGGATGGTTTCTCCAACCCCAACGAGGCCGACGACTACGTGGCCGAGGAAGACTTCGACGAGTTCGACGCCGACGATGATGACGACGGCAACGGCGGCTCCAAGGCGCTGACCAAGAAGCTGGAGGAACTCAAGAAGGAAGCCCTGTCGCGCTTTGACACCCTGCGCGACCTCTTCGAGAAGGTCCACAAAGCCTACGAGAAGGACGGCTACGGCTCGCCCGCCTACGTCAAGGCCCAGCGCGCCCTGAGCGAAGAGCTCATGACGATCCGTTTCACCGCCCGCACCATCGAGAAACTGTGCGACATGCTGCGCAGCCAGGTGGACGACGTGCGCAAGAAGGAGCGCGAGCTGCGCCGCATCATTGTTGACAAGTGCGGCGTGCCCCAGGAAGTCTT
>CAZFKW010000202.1:0-7478 GCA_964519795.1 uncultured Ramlibacter sp.
GCCGTCGCAAGGGAAATTGAAAGGTGGACGGATCATGGATATACTTTGATATATACCAGTCATTCTGGAGAGTCAGCCATGAGTCAAACCGCCAAACTATTTGCCAATGGGAGAAGCCAGGCTGTGCGTCTGCCGGCTGCGTACCGTTTTGATGCCACTGAGGTTTTTATCCGTCAGGACGCCGAAAGTGGGGACGTCATTCTTTCGCGCAAGCCGCAAGACTGGGATGGTTTTTTCGCCGTACTCCAGAACACCAATGTACCTGATGACTTTCTGGGCAAGAAAGAGCGCAAGCAGGCGCCTCACAAGCGGGATCCATTTGATGGGTGGAAGGAGTGATGCGGTACATGTTGGACACCAACATGGTCAGCCATCTGTTGAGGGAGCATCCAGCAGTGGTGCTACGGGTGCTCAGCGTTCCGATGAGTTCGCTCTGCATTTCAGCCATCACGGAAGGTGAGTTGAGTTTTGGGCTGCAGAAGCGGCCGGAGGCCACCCGTTTACGCCGTGCGGTTGCAGAATTCCTGGCACGGGTTGATTCAAAGCCGTGGGATAGCACTGTTGCCCAGCGCTACGGCACGCTTCGAGCCGAACTGGAAAGTTCCGGAAAATCACTGTCCCCGCTCGATCTGCAAATTGCAGCTCATGCGCAAGCCCTCAACGCGATACTGGTCACGAATGACCTGGCGTTCACTCATGTAAGCAACTTGCAAATCGAAAACTGGACCCAGTAAAGCCGTTGGCGCGTCAACTCCCAGGCGCGCCCTCAAACACCATCACCACAGCCGGCCCTTCAGCCGTGTCCACCACCTGCTCGCCCACAAAGCCGGCACGCGCGTAGGCGCGCCGGGCCCGGTGGTTGTGGACGTCAGGGTCTATCACCACTGCTGCCGCGCCTTGCTGCAGCAGCATCTGTGCAAACTGGCGCAGCATCCTGCCGCCATGGCCGCACCCCAGCATGGCCGGCTCGCCTATGAAGGCGTCGATGGCCTCCGCGCCCTCGGGCAGGTGCGTCAGGTGCGACTGCGGCCAGGCGTGGGCCGGAAAGGCCTGCACGTAGGCAAATGGCTGCGCGTCGTGTTCCACAATCCACTGCCTCATGAGTGCCGAGCCAAGGTCTGCGGTCAGCTGCGCGAGCTGCTCCGCCGGGTCGCCCCACCACCTGACGGCCTCGGGCGTGTGCAGCCACACGCGCACCATCGGCAGGTCGGCTGCGGTGAAGGGGCGGAAGTGATAGGTGTCTGGCACTGCGAAGACGTCATTAAACGTCCATTCTCGCCGCCTGCGGGCGCAGTGTCTGGATTTCTGCTGCATTAAAACGAAGCATCTATCTTGATGTTGCTTCACTATAGGATATCATCATGCCTGATTTCACCAGCCTATAGGCTAGCAATATGTCTTCCGACCTCAACCAGCTTCGCCTTGAACAAACGCAAGCCACCCTGTCCGCCTATGCAGACTTGGGGAAACGAACGCGGCCGTCACGCGGGTGGCTGAAGCTGATTCGGGAGGCACTGGGCCGCACGGAGCGCCAGCAGGCGCAGCGCCTGGGCGTCTCGGGGCCGACGCTGCATAAATCTGAGCAGGCCGAAGCGGACGATCGCATCTCGCTGGGCCAGTTGCGCAAACTCGCGGACGGCCTGGACTGCGAGCTGGTCTACGCCCTGGTGCCGCGTCGCCCCCTCACAGACATGGTCAGGGACCGCGCCAGAGCCATCGCCATGGAAGAGGTCGGCGGCGTAGCCCATACGATGGGCCTTGAGGACCAGCGGCCCGCCGCAGAACGGCTTCGCAAGCAGGTGGACCGCAGGGAAGAAGAGCTGTTGCGCGGCCGCTGGTCAGAACTATGGAGATAGTTCGACTATTTGCCGCTGACCACTAGCCTGGCTTGCCTGCATGGATGCCGGATCAAGTCCGGCATGACAACGGTGGGGCGTGTGAGTTGCTTCGTGACGAGACGCGAGGCGAGGCGACGTGACGGGCGGACGGACGTGACGGACGGACGTGACCTTGTCAAACGTCGATATTCGCCGCCCTGAGCGCATTCGCCTCAATAAACTCCCGCCTCGGCTCCACCTCGTCGCCCATGAGCATGGTGAACACGCGGTCGGCTTCGATGGCGTCGTCTATCTGCACCCTGAGCAGGCGGCGCACTTCGGGGTCCATGGTGGTTTCCCATAGCTGCTGGGGGTTCATCTCGCCCAGGCCCTTGTAGCGCTGGCGGGCGGTGGCGTTTTCGGCCTGCACTATGAGCCAGGCCATGGCCTGGCGGAAGTCGGCTACGCGTTCTTCCTTCTGCTTTTCGCCTTCACCGCGCTGCACCTTGGCGCCCTCGCCCATCAGGCCGCGGAAGGTGTTGGCGGCGTCGGCCAAGGTGGCGTAGTCGGCGCCGTGCACAAAGTCCTGCGTGAGCACGCTGCTCTTCACGTTGCCGTGGTGTCTTCTGCTGATGCGCAGAATGGGTTTGTCGGTGCGCACGTCAAACTCACCGGCCACTTCGGCGTCGGGCAGTTTGGCCTGCAGCGCGGCGGCTGAGGCTTCGGCATCGGCCACAGTGTCCAGGTTCAGGGCCACGCCGTCGGCAATGCTGCGCAGCGCCTCGGCGTCCATGAAGTTGCGCAGCCGCTCGATGACGGCCTGGGCCAGCTGGTGCTTGCGCGCCAGCTCGTCCAGCGTGTCTCCGGTGATGATGTTCTGCGGCGGTACGGTGCCGTCGGGCAGCGTACCTGTGATGACCGTTGCATCCTTCAGCGCAATGCGCAGCAGGAAGCTGTCGAGCGCGCCGGCGTCCTTGAGGTACTGCTCTTCCTTGCCGACCTTCACCTTGTACAGCGGCGGCTGGGCAATGTAGATGTGGCCGCGCTCCACCAGCTCGGGCATCTGCCGGTAGAAGAAGGTCAGCAGCAGCGTGCGGATGTGCGCGCCGTCCACGTCGGCATCGGTCATGATGATGATGCGGTGGTAGCGCAGCTTGGCCACGTTGAAGTCGTCACTGCCAGCCTTTCCATCCACACTGCCGCCGGCCTTGCCGATGCCGGTGCCCAAAGCCGTGATGAGCGTCAATATTTCATTGCTGGTCAACAGCTTCTCGTAGCGGGCTTTCTCCACGTTCAGGATCTTGCCGCGCAGCGGCAGGATGGCCTGGAACTTACGGTCGCGGCCCTGCTTGGCGGAGCCGCCGGCGGAGTCGCCCTCAACGATGTAGATCTCGCACATCGCCGGGTCTTTTTCCTGGCAGTCGGCCAGCTTGCCGGGCAGGCCCATGCCGTCCAGCACGCCCTTGCGCCGCGTCATCTCGCGGGCCTTGCGGGCGGCTTCACGCGCGCGCGCAGCTTCAATGATCTTGCCGACGATGATCTTGGCGTCGTTGGGTTTCTCCTGCAGGTAGTCACCGAGCAGCCGGCTCACAATGTCTTCCACCGGGCCGCGCACTTCGCTGGACACGAGCTTGTCCTTGGTCTGGCTGGAGAACTTGGGCTCGGGTACCTTCACGCTCAGCACGCAGCACAGGCCTTCGCGCATGTCGTCACCGGTCACTTCGACCTTGGCCTTCTTGGCCAGTTCGGAGTCGTCGATGTATTTGTTGATGACACGGGTCATCGCGGCGCGCAGGCCGGTCAGGTGGGTGCCGCCGTCACGCTGGGGAATGTTGTTGGTGAAGCACAGCACCTGCTCGTTGTAGCCGCTGTTCCACTGCATGGCCACTTCCACGCCAATGTTCGTACCCTGGTCGCTCTGGCGGTCGCCCATGGCGTGGAACACGTTGGGGTGCAGCACGGTCTTGCCCTTGTTGACGTAGTCCACAAAGCCCTTGACGCCGCCGGCACCGGTGAAGTCGTCTTCCTTGCCGGTGCGCTCGTCCAGCAGGCGGATCTTCACGCCGTTGTTCAGGAAGCTCAGCTCGCGCAGGCGCTTGCTCAGGATCTCGTAGTGGAAGTCGTTGTTTTCCTTGAAGATGTCGGTGTCAGGCAGGAAGTGCACTTCCGTGCCGCGCTTTTCCGTGTCGCCGATCACCTGCATGGGCGAGACTTCAATGCCGTTGGCATCTTTCTCGATGATGCGGTTCTGCACAAAGCCCTTGCTGAACTCCAGCACATGGACCTTGCCTTCGCGCCGCACTGTCAGGCGCAGCATCTTGCTGAGGGCGTTGACGCAGCTCACGCCCACGCCGTGCAGGCCGCCCGAGACCTTGTAGCTGTTCTGGTTGAACTTGCCGCCGGCGTGCAGCTCGGTCAGCGCGATCTCGGCGGCCGAGCGCTTGGGCTCGTGCTTGTCGTCCATCTTGATGCCGGTGGGGATGCCGCGGCCGTTGTCGACGACGCTGATGGAGTTGTCGGAGTGGATGGTGACGACGATGTCGTCGCAGTGGCCGGCCAGGGCCTCGTCAATGGAGTTGTCGACCACCTCGAACACCAGGTGGTGCAGGCCTGTGCCGTCAGACGTATCGCCAATGTACATGCCGGGCCGCTTGCGAACAGCCTCCAGGCCTTCCAGGATCTGGATCGAGCCTTCGCCATAGGCGGCGCTGGCGCCTTCCTGGTGGGCATCGATGGTGGGCTGGAAATTGCTGCTTCCCTCTTCGCCCGCGCCCTGGTGGACTTCACCGTTTTGGTCGTCCTTGCCGGGAGTCGGCGCCTGCTTGTTTTCTTCGGTCATTTGATACCCAATTTCTCTCTCTACATTTCCTGTCATACCGGACTTGATCCGGTATCCACCTCGGCGTGCCAACACATCCGTTTGCCCTGCGCTTGTCGAAGGGCTCACGAGGGCTTCGACAGGCTCAGCCCGAACGGGGCAGGAGCTCAGCCGAACGGCAAAGGCCCGGCCGGACGGGCTAGCGCCTAAATCCGCATCGGCATCACAACGTACTTGAACGTTGCGTTGTCCGGTATCGTCAGCAGCGCCGAACTGTTGGCGTCAGCCAGCTCCACCACCACCATGTCCTGCGTCATGTTGGACAGCGCGTCGATCAGGTAGGTGACGTTGAAGCCGATCTCGATGCTGTCGCCGTTGTAATCGATGTCGAGCTCGTCCACGGCTTCTTCCTGCTCGGCGTTGTTGGACGCTACGCGCAATGTCCCGGGGTCGATGTTCAGGCGCACACCCTTGAACTTCTCGCTGGTCAGGATGGCGGTGCGCTGCAGGCTGGCCAGAAGCGGCACGCGGCCGAGGGTGAAGTTGTTCTTGTGGTTCTTGGGGATGACACGGTTGTAGTCGGGGAACTTGCCCTCGACCAGCTTGGTGACAAACTCCATGCCGCCAAAGCTGAACTTGGCCTGGTTGCTCGCAAACTGCATCTCGATGGCGCCTTCGGCATCAGACAGCAGGCGCTGCATTTCCAGCACGGTCTTGCGCGGCAGGATCACTTCCTGACGCGGCACTTCCACGTCGAGCGTCGCGGATGCAAACGCCAGGCGGTGGCCGTCAGTGGCCACCAGGCTCAGCTGCTTGCCTTCCGCAACAAAGAGGATGCCGTTGAGGTAGTAGCGGATGTCGTGCACGGCCATCGCAAAGCTCACCTGGTTGAGCAGGTCCTTGAGCGTCTTCTGCGGCACGCTGAACACGGGGCCAAACGTCGCGGCTTCCTGCACCAAGGGGAAGTCTTCAGCCGGCAATGTCTGCAGCGTGAACTTGCTCTTGCCGCCTTTCAAGATCACTTTGCTCGCACTCGTCTCAAGGCTCACCGTCTGGTCGGCCGGCATGGTGCGCAGGATGTCGATGAGCTTGCGCGCGCCGATGGTGGTGGTGAAGTTGCCTGTATCGCCGCCCAGGTCTGCCGTGGTGCGGATCTGGATCTCCAGGTCGCTGGTGGTCAACTGCAGCGAACTGCCCGTTTTGCGGATCAGCACATTGGCCAGGATCGGCAGTGTGTGCCGGCGCTCCACGATGCCCGATACCGATTGCAGAACCGAGAGGACTTTATCTTGTGTTGCCTTCAGGACGATCATGTCAACCTCTTCTTAATTTCTTTAATTCAAATTAGTAGTAGTAGATAAGGGACGCACACTTCTGTGGACAGTGCCATTTTCCCCTTTTTTATCAAGCACTTGGCTGTCTTTGAAGACTGTGTGCAGCCCTGCTCTCCTGGTGTCGCGCAACCATGAACAACTTTGCGCAAATTGCCTGCTCTGTGGATAACCGGCAGGTTGTGCCGGAACTGTCCCCAAGGTTGTCCTTTTGGGCAAACGAACCCCTGAAACCCTTGAAATGGCCCTTGCCCCGCAGTTCGTCATTGCGGGCTTGACCCGCAATCCATCCAGGCGCGCCAACATGGATCCCGGATCAAGTCCGGGATGACAGGAGGTGATTTGCGGGGCAAGCCCGCAATGACAGCCGAGGGTGTGGTTCTTTGCCATGTCACCCCTTCAGCGTCTGTTCCAGCACATGTAGCTGCTGGTTGAGTTCAGTCATCTGCTGCCGCTCGCCGCCGATCTTGCGGACGGCGTGCAGCACCGTGGTGTGGTCGCGGCCGCCAAAGAGCTCGCCGATCTCCGGCAGGCTCTTCTGGGTCAGTTCCTTGGCCAGGTACATGGCAATCTGGCGCGGGCGGGCAATGCTGGCCGGGCGCTTCTTGGAGTACATGTCGGCGACCTTGATCTTGTAATAGTCGGCCACCGTCTTCTGGATGTTCTCGACGCTGATCTGCCGGTTCTGGATGGACAGCAGGTCGCGCAGCGCCTCGCGCGCCAGCTGGATCGAGATTTCCTTCTGGTTGAAGCGGCTGTAGGCCAGGATCTTGCGCAGCGCGCCTTCGAGCTCGCGCACGTTCGAACGCACGTTCTTGGCGACGAAGAAGGCCACTTCCTCGGGCATCTCGACGTTTTCCGCGCGCGCCTTGTTGATCAGGATGGCGACGCGCATTTCCAGCTCGGGCGGCTCGATGGCCACCGTCAGGCCGGAATCGAAGCGCGAGACCAGGCGCTCGTGGATGTCCGCCAGACCCTTGGGGTAGGTGTCCGAGGTCATCACGATGTGGCTCTTTTTCGCCAGCAGCGCCTCGAAGGCGTTGAAGAACTCTTCCTGCGTGCGGTCCTTGTTGGCGAAGAACTGCACGTCGTCGATCAGCAGCAGATCCAGCGAGTGGTAGCGCTGCTTGAATTCGTCGAAGGTCTTGCGCTGGTAGGACTTGACCACATCCGAGACGAACTGCTCGGCGTGGATGTAGAGAACTTTGGCGTTCGGGCGGTCGGCCAGCAGTTTGTTGCCGACCGCGTGCACCAGGTGGGTCTTGCCCAGGCCGACGCCGCCGTAGATGAAAAGCGGGTTGTACAAGTGCCCGGGCATCCCGGCCACGTGCATCGCAGCGGCGCGCGCCATGCGGTTGGCCGTGCCTTCCACGAGCGTGTCGAAAGTGAGGCCTGGGTTCAGGCGGTTGCGCGGCGCGCTGGCGGCTCCGTCGCCCTCGGCGCGCTGGGACGGTGCGGCCTCGGCACCCACGGTGGGGGCCGGCTGCTTGGCTTGAGGGTATTTCAGGACGG
>CAZFKW010000203.1:0-1682 GCA_964519795.1 uncultured Ramlibacter sp.
GCGAGTTGCAGAAACAGGAGCCCCAGCAGGACGAGGGCGATGGCGGTCGCACTCATGTCAGATCTCCCGAAGCGCTGCATCCCGTGCAGCATTTCCGTGACCGCCGGCGCCAATGATCCGGCGCACCAGTTCGTCGGCAACGGCAACGGCCAGCGCCACCGCTCCCACCGCCACGCCTGCCTGGGGTATCCAGAGCTTCACGGGCAGTTCCCCCTGCGAAAGCTCACCCATGTTGAACGATTCCACGACCATCAGCACGCAGGCCCATGCTGCATAGCCGGCAATGGCCAGTGCCGCCAGCGTGGCCAGAACGCCGACCATGGTCCGGGCCTTGCCGCCCAGCCGCTGCGTCAGCAGGTCCACCTTGACATGGCTGCCCTGTGAGAAGGCATAGCCTGCGCCCGCCACGCAGGCACAGGCCGTGAGCCAGGCCACCAGGTCATCTGCGCCGCGGATGCCCAGGCCCATCAGCCGCCCGCCAACCTGCACCAGCACAACGACCCCGATCATCACCGTCGCCAGTGCTGCCAGGACCGCCGTGGCGGCATAGAAGGTGTCCAGTACCTTGCGCACGTCAGCGGCCGATCTTCTTCAGCAGTTCGGCCCCATCCGCTCCGGCCCGCCCGGCCCATTCCTGGGCAATGGTAGCGCCGGCCTTCGCGAACTCGGCCTGCATGGCCGGGGTGATAGTCACAAACTCGATGCCGTTCTGGGTGATCTTCGCGTCCATCTCCTGCTGCAGCTTCTCGGCGCGCTGCCAGCCGCGGGCCTCGGCTTTTGCTGCTGCATCGAGCATGGCCTTCTGGTCTGCCTGGCTCAGACCGCGAAACGCGCGCTCATTGACAAAGACCATGTTCATCGGGAACGCTGCCTTCATGTCGTAGTAGACCTTGACGTATTCCCACGCCTTGGTGTCATGCGCCGTGGTTGATGAAGTCACCATGCCGCCGACGATACCTGTGGCAAACGCCTGGGGCACTTCTGCCGCCTGCACGGTGGTCGGGATGCCGCCCAGCAGTTCGATCAGCCTGCTCGTGGAACGGTCATACGTGCGGATTTTCTGCCCCTTGATGTCCCCCCTGGCTTTCAGGAAGACCCCGACCGTGGGCCAGGGTGCGGCATACAGAAGCCGCAGGCCGTCCTTTGCAAGCCGCTTCTCGATGAAGGGGCGCGAAACATCAAGGATGCCTTTCGCCTGTGGGAATGAATTGGCCAGGAAGGGGACGGCGCTGGCTTCAAACATCGGGTCTTCGTTTGCCAGCGACGACACCAGCGTTTCACCCAGTTGCACCTGGCCCGTCTGTACCGCCCGCTTGATCTCGGGCATCTTGTAGAGCGATGCGCCACTGTGCACGACGATGTCAACGCGCGACCCCGTGGCGTCCTTCACCTCAGTCGCGAACTGCTTGATGTTCTGCGTGTGGAAATTTCCTTCGGCATAGGCCGTCGGCATGTTCCACTTTGCCTGCGCGAACAGCAGTGCAGGGGCCACAGCCATGGCGGCTGCCAGGATGATGCGTGCGGTTTTCCGGGTATCCATATTTCGTATCCTTTCGTGATTAGATGATTCCGCCCAGGGTTACCTGTTTTGTTTCAAGAAACTCATGGATGCCATGATGCGCACCCTCTCGCCCTATCCCTGATTCCTTCATGCCTCCGATGGGCACGGTCTCGGACGATAT
>CAZFKW010000203.1:1692-7474 GCA_964519795.1 uncultured Ramlibacter sp.
GCCTCATTGACACCGATGGCGCCAAACTCCAGCCGCTCTGACAGCCTGATCGTCCTGTTGAGGTCGCGCGTGAAGAAGTAGGCGGCGAGCCCGTAGCGTGTGTTGTTCGCAATATCGACCGCCTCGTCTTCAGTGTCAAACCGCACGACGGGCGCCACAGGGCCAAAGGTTTCTTCCTGGCAGACCCGTGCATCCCCCGCAACCCCGGTCAGGATGGTTGGCTCATAGAAAAGCGGGCCGGCAGTGGCGACCTTGCCGCCCGAGACGATGCGGGCGCCTGCCTTGACGGCGTCTTCGACATGCTTGCGCACCTTGTCCATCGCAGCCTGGTTGATCAGCGGCCCCTGCGTCACTCCGGCCTGAAGCCCGTTGCCAAGCCGCAGCGTCTGAACAGCCTCGGCGAAAGCCTTGACGAACTTGTCATGGATGCCTGATTGGACGAGGATCCGGTTGGCACAGGTACAGGTCTGGCCCGTGTTGCGGAACTTGGAAGCGAGCGCTGCAGGAATGGCAAGCGCCAGATCCGCATCGTCAAACACGATGAGCGGCGCATTCCCGCCGAGCTCAAGACTCAGCTTGAGCACCTGGTCTGCCGCCTGCCGCATCAGCAGCTTCCCGGTAGCGGTGGAACCGGTGAAGGAGACCTTGCGCACAGCGCCGTTCTTCATCAACGCGGTGCCGACTTCCGCTGTCCGCTCCCGCGATGTCGGGATGACCGAGATCACACCTGGCGGAATGCCCGCGCGGGCCGCCAGCTGCACCAGGGCCAGCGCTGAGAGCGGCGTGTCTTCCGACGGCTTGAGCACCAGGGTGCATCCTGCCGCCAGCGCCGGCGCGCATTTGCGGGTGATCATGGCACTCGGGAAGTTCCATGGCGTGATCGCCGCCACCACGCCTACAGGTTGCTGGTAGACGAGGACCCGCCTGTCACTTTTGTAGGTCTGCAGGATTTCTCCATGCACCCGCTTGCCTTCCTCCGCGTACCATCGCACGAACGAAGCGCCGAACATCACTTCCCCGCGCGCTTCGGCCAGGGGCTTGCCCTGTTCCAGCGTCATGATCCGCGCAAGATCGTCGGCGCTGGCCTTGATCAGCTCGAACCAGGCCATCATCAGGTCAGCGCGCTCCTGGGCTGTTTTCTTTTGCCAGCCTGCAAGTGCAGCGGTGGCTGATGCCACTGCTGCATCAGCGTCAGATGCTGTGGCCACGCTGACCTGGCAGAGTTCATCACCGGTGGCCGGGTTGAACACCGGGAAGGTTTCCCCGGTCGCGCCCTCTGTCCAGCTTCCGCCGGTGTAGAGCTGCGTGCGGAACAGATCCCGATTCCTGAGCTGGTCCCTGACACTGGTCCGGTCTGCAATAAGTTCCAGGGGTTCCGAAATATCCGTCGCGTGCATTGCTTTTCCTTTGAGTCAGCCGGCGTGCCGGGCGTTGGGTCGTGTGTAGATTTCGGCGTAGCCGGCCTTGACCACTTCCACGATCTGGTCCAGGCGCCGCGTGCTGCTCCAGCAAGGCGGACGCCTGCTGGACCGAACGCTGCTTGAGGGACTGCACGATGGCCATGTGCTCCGCCTGCGTGTGGGTGCGGCGCTTCTGCATGTCGATCCAGCGGATGTAGTGAATCCGCGCATTGATGTTTTCCAGGGCCCGCTCGTACTCCACATTCCGCGCCATCTTTGCGATGCGCATGTGGAACTCCTCATCCAGGGTCACCAGGCGCGATGCATCCTGGTCCTCCTGGACGTTTGTGGATGCGCGGGCAAATTCCTCAAGCTCCTCAAGCTCCGCGTCCCGTGCCCGTGCACACGCAAGCGCCAGCGTGCAACCCTCAACCCCGCGGCGGTATTCATAGAGGTCAAGAATCTGCTGCGGGTCAAGGGCGCGGCCGATGAAGCCCTTGTTGTGGCTGCGTGTGAGAAAGCCCTCGACCATGAGCCGGTTGAGCACTTCCCTCAGCGGCGTCCTGCTGACTTCCAGCGCCTTTGACAGCTCGATCTCGTTGATCCGCTCGCTTGGCCTGAACTCGAATCTGGCTGCCATTTCCTTCACGCGGTCATAGATGTCATCCGAACTGAGGCTCGTTCGCGACAGGCGCCTTGATGGCGCGGCAGCGGGAAAGTGAATTGAACTCATCGCATGATTCTGTTTGTGATTCACAAGTGTATTCACTTTAAATGTCTTGTCTACTGGTTTCGTGTTTTTCCTGAAAATCTGAGTAACTACCTATTTATTGAATGTTTATTAGATAAAAACTCAATCTTTTCGATGAAAAAATCGCACAGCAAAATGCCGGATCTCCCGCATTACATCTTTAGGGGTACTCATGAAAGACGAAGTGATTGCGTTTGTAGGCGGCGGCAACATGGCCACTGCGCTGATTTCCGGTCTGCTGGCGAGCGGTTGGCCCCCGACGAAGTTAAGAGTCGTGGACCCTGTGGCACGATGCCGCGACAGGCTCGTTGCGACCTATGGCGTGACTTGCACGGATGACGCCGGCGTGGCTCTGTGCGGCGCGCGGGCTGTCGTCTGGGCCGTCAAGCCCCAGAGCCTGCAGGCAGCGTGCAGGCAGGCTTGCGCATTTGCGCCGGCGGACGCGGTGCACATCAGCGTCGCTGCGGGTGTGCGGATGCAGCAACTGAAGCTGTGGACCGGATCGCAGCAGGTCGTGCGAGCCATGCCAAACATGCCCGCCCTCGTCCGCGCCGGCGTGACCGGGCTCCAGTGCAGCGAGGAACTGAGTGAAGGCGACAGGCTTTTCGTGGAGACGATCCTGCGCAGCGTGGGGCATGTGCTGTGGGTGAAGTCTGACCACGAAATGGATGGCATCACAGCGGCAAGCGGCAGCGGACCCGCCTATGTGTTCCACTTTCTTGAAGGCCTTCAAGACGCCGCCCTGCATATGGGCGTACCGGAACACGAGGCGCGGCATCTTGCGCTGCTGGTTGCCAGGGGCGCCGTGGAGCAGGCGCTCAGGACGGGTTCGCGGCTTCAGGACTTGCGGACCGCAGTGACCTCAAAGGGCGGCACCACCGAAGCTGCACTGGTGGTACTGGAACGGCTCGGCACCCGTCAGGCGCTTCATGAGGCGGTCAAATCGGCACGGCTGCGGGCCCGGCAACTCGGGGACGACCTGGCCGTCAGCCAGGGTTGAAGCGGCCATTACCTGCGCGTGTATATCTCGCCAAAACCCCGCTGTACCACCTCTGCAATCTGGTCCAGCCGCCGGGCAATGTGGTTCTGGATCAACCCGGCAACCTCATCCGGCTGCCGTGCCTTCAGTGCCCGGACAATGGCCATGTGCTCAGCCTCCGTGTAGGTGCGGCGGTTCTTCATGTCGAGCCAGCGCACATAGTAGATTCGCGCGTTGACATTCTCCAGGGCGCGCACGTATTCGGCATTGCGCGTCATCCTCGCTATCCTCATGTGGAACTCTTCATCCAGGCGGCAGAGCTCGGCAGCCTCGACGTTCTCATCGGCCTTGAACGAAGCCTCGCTGAACGCTTCAAGCTCCGCTATTTCTGCATCTGTTCCGCGCTGGCAGGCCAGCCGCGCAATGCAGCCCTCAAGCCCGCGCCTGAACTCAATCAGGCTCAGGATCTCCTGCGCATCGAACGGGCGGGCAATAAACCCCTTGTTCTGGGTCCTGGTGAGGAAACCCTCGACCATAAGCCGGTTGAGCACTTCCCGCAGCGGCGTGCGGCTGACGCTCAGCCGCTTTGACAGCTCGATCTCGTTGATCCGCTCATTGGGCTTGAACTCGTAGTTGGCCGCCATGCGCTTGACAGCGGGATAGATGTCCTCCGGACCCAGAGTCGTCCGGACACGCGCGGCGGCAGCAGCAGGCCTGGATTTGGCCTCGGGCAGGGATTTCATGTTCCAGATACTCGCTTGATGCAGAGACGGATCGTAGCGCAGCGCGCTCCCGGAGCCCGTGAACGACGGTCGGCAGGGCGGGTGCAGCCTGGCCGCAGCCCTGCGCTCCAGACGCCTGATGCGAGTGTCGGCGACAGGCGCCAGGCCATACCCGGCACCTACCCCGCCAGCCCCGCATAGACATTCTGCACATCATCATTCCCGTCAATCGCCGACAGGAAGTCTTCCACCTCCTGCAACTCCGCAGCGCCAAGGCTGGCAGGGTCGACCGGATTCTTCGGCTTGTAGCCAAGCCTGGCCGAAAGCACGGTGAAGCCCTGGGCCGGCAGCGCGCGGCTGACGATGTCGAGGTCGGTGGGGTCGGTAATGAACAGGGTCGTGCCCTCTTCGTCTCCGGGTGCGAAGTCCTGCGCACCGGCCTCGATCGCGGCAAGCTCCGGGTCGGCGCCGTCAGCGGCGGGCTCGGCTTCGATCATGCCGACATGGTCAAAGTCCCAAGCGACCGAGCCTGATGTGCCGAGCTGGCCCTTGCGGAACAGCACACGCATTTCAGGCGCGGTCCGGTTGACGTTGTCGGTCAGGCATTCGACCATCACCGGCACGCGGTGCGGCGCAAAACCTTCATAGATCACATGCTCGAAGTTCACGGCCTCGCCGGTCAGCCCTGCGCCTTTCTTGATGGCGCGCTCCAGCGTGTCCTTGGGCATGGACACCTTGCGGGCCTGCTCAACCACCAGGCGCAGGCGCGAGTTGAGCGCCGGGTCGGCTCCCCCGCGCGCAGCGATCATGATGTCCTTGGACAGTTTGCCGAATATCTTGCCCTTGGCATCGGCGGCAAGCGCCTTGCCCTTTGCTTTCCACTGCGCGCCCATTTCTTGAATCCTGTTGTTTCGGGAGGGCCTCAGTTATACACCCGCCCATGCCCGGGCGGTTAAGCTGGCGGGCGGCGGCATTTGGCGCCGTGGACCAGGAACAGCAGGATCATTGAATGGGCAGCATGCAGCAAGACATCAGGACGGACTGGGTCCACATCCAGTACCAGGAAACCGGCAGCTTCAACGACGTGTATGGCTTCTCCGGCAGCCAGGGCGCGATCAACCTGGAAGGCCTGCTGCTGCGCCCTTGCGCGCAGGAAACGATTGGCGCACCAAGGACGCTGCTGGTGTTCATGCACCCCGCCTCGACTCTGCAGCTGCTGCCCCTGCCCCGCGCGCTGGCGGCCGGCGGCGCGCATGTGTTGTGCGCTGCCAGCCGCTATGCAAAAAATGACACGGCCCTCATCCTGGAGAAGGTCGTGCTCGACCTGGGCGCCTACATCCGCCACGCGAAAACAGTGCTGGGGTACGGGCATGTCGTCATCGTCGGCTGGAGCGGCGGCGGCTCGCTGGCGCTGATGTACCAGGCGCAGGCGGAAACCCCGTCCATCACCCACACACCGGCAGGCGACCCGGTGGACATTGCAGGTGCAAAGCTGCTGCCGGCCGACGCCATCATCTTCCAGGCCGCGCACCTGTCGCGCGGCCACCTGCTGGCTGAATCCATCGACCCGTCCGTGCGCAACGAGCTGGTGCCGGAAGAGCGCGACGTGGCACTGGACATCTACAACCCGCTCAATCCCGCGCAGCCCCCCTACTCCACGGAGTTCATTGCCGGCTATCGCGCTGCCCAGCTCGCGCGCATGCGGCGCATCACCACCTGGGCCAAAGGCAAGCTGGCGGAACTGAAGGCCCGCAACACGGGCGAGATGGAACGCGGCTTCATCGTGCACCGCACACAGGCCGACCCGCGCTTCATGGACCCGGCCCTGGACCCCAATGGCCGCAAGCCGCGCTGGTGCTACATGGGCAAGCCGGAGACAGTGAACAGCGGGCCGGTGGGGCTGGCGCGCTTCACCACGCTGCGCGCCTGG
>CAZFKW010000204.1:0-7081 GCA_964519795.1 uncultured Ramlibacter sp.
GCCCGCAGGCGCAATGCGTCCAGGTGAATGCCCTGCTCGCCCAGCACATCCAGTGCCTCGTTCATTGCCGGGCTGGTGGAGCCGAAATAGATGACACCCAGGCGCGTCTTCTTCGCGGCCTTGCGCCAGACCGGCTTGGGCACCAGCGTGGCGGCGGTTGCAAACTTCTTGAGCAGGCGCTGCACGTTGTAGATGTAGTCCGGCCCGCGCTCGGAGTAGCGGGCGTAGGCATCCCGCGTGGTGCCGCGCGTGAAGTAGCTGCCCTTTGTGGCGTGTGTGCCAGGCAAGGTGCGCCACGGGATGCCGTCGCCGTCCACGTCCTTGTAGCGGCCAAAGTCCTTGCCCGCCTCAAGCTCCTCTGCCGTCATGACCTTGCCGCGGTCGTAACCGCGGCCCTCCTCCCAGGCGAAGGGCTGACACAGGCGCTGGTTCATGCCGATGTCCAGGTCGGTCATCACAAACACCGGCGTCTGCAGCCTGTCAGCCAGGTCCAGCGCCGCCGCAGCATGCTCAAAGCACTCATGCGGGTCTTCCGGGAACAGCAGCACATGCCTGGTGTCGCCATGCGACGCGTAGGCGCAGGCCATGATGTCGGCCTGCTGGGTGCGCGTGGGCATGCCGGTGGACGGCCCGCCGCGCTGCACGTTGATGATGGTGACGGGTATCTCGGCAAAGTAGGCCAGGCCGATGAATTCAGTCATCAGCGAGACGCCGGGGCCGGAGGTGGCGGTGAAGGCCCGCGCGCCGTTCCAGCCTGCGCCGACGACCATGCCGATGGAGGCGATCTCGTCTTCTGCCTGGACGATGGCGTAGTTGTTCTGGCCTGTGCTCGGGTCCACCCGGTACTTGGCGCAGTATTTCTGGAACGCTTCAGCCACGGAAGAAGACGGCGTGATCGGGTACCAGGCCGCCACCGTGGCGCCGCCATACACGCAGCCCAGCGCTGCCGCCGTGTTGCCGTCCACAAAAATCTGGTCGCCCACCCTGTCGGCGCGCCTGACGCGAATCCCCAGTGGAGCCTGCAGGTGCTCCTTTGCAAAGTCGCGGCCCAGGTGCAGGGCCTGCACATTGGAGGCCAGCAGTTTCTCCTTGCCCTTGTACTGCTCGCCAAAGAGCTTCTCGATGACGTCCGCCTCGATCTCCAGCAGCACCGACAGCGCGCCCACATAGACGATGTTCTTGAACAGCTGCCGCTGGCGCGGGTCTGAATAGACGGCGTTGCAGATCTCAGTCAGCGGCATGCCGATGACATGCACATCATCGCGGAACTTGTCCTTGGGCAAGGGCCGGGTGCTGTCGTAGAACAGGTAGCCGCCGGGCTCGAGTTCGGCCACATCGGCATCCCAGGTCTGCGGGTTCATGGCTACCATCATGTCGATGCCGCCGCGCCGGCCCAGGTGGCCTTTTTCAGTCACCCGCACCTCGTACCAGGTGGGCAGGCCCTGGATGTTGCTCGGGAAAATGTTGCGCGGGCTTACCGGCACGCCCATGCGCAGGATGGACTTGGCAAACAGCTCGTTGGCCGAGGCCGATCCCGATCCGTTGACGTTCGCAAACTTGATGACGAAGTCGTTGACCGCTTCGATGCGCTTCATGTGGCCCCCACGTTTGTCACTTCGTGTACTGCACTGCCCCCCGAGGGGGCCTTCTCGCCTTGGGACGGTCCGGCGGCGCTCATGCTGCGGCCCTCCCCACTATCCGTTCGGGCTGAGCCTGTCGAAGCCCTTCGACAAGCTCAGGGCGAACGGGATTGTTGCGCTTGCCATCCCGCGCGCCATCACGCGAATCCGGGCCGGCCTTCGTCGTGATCAGCAGGAATTTCTGCATGTCCCACGCACCGGTAGGGCAGCGCTCGGCACACAGGCCGCAGTGCAGGCAGACGTCCTCGTCCTTCACCATCACCCTGCCCGTCTTGAGTTCGGCAGACACATACAGGTCCTGCGTCAGGTTGAGCGCAGGCGCCTTGAGCCGCTGGCGCAGGTCAGACTCCTCGCCGTTTTCCGTGAAAGTGATGCAGTCCATCGGGCAGATGTCCACACAGGCATCGCACTCGATGCACGCCGGCTCGCTGAACACCGTCTGCACGTCGCAGTTCAGGCAGCGCCCGGCCTCCTTGAAAGCAGTGGCCGCATCAAACCCCAGTTCCACCTCCACCTTGATGCTGGCCAGCGCTTTCTCGGCCTTGGCCCATGGCACCTTGTAGCGCAGGTCATTGGAGGTGTCGTTGTCGTAGCTCCACTCATGGATGCCCATCTTCTGCGACATCAGGTTGGTCATCGGATCGGGCCGCGCGGCAATGTCCTCGCCGTGGAGCATCCGGTCGATCGACACCGCCGCCTCGTGGCCATGCGCCACGGCAGTGATGATGTTCTTGGGGCCAAAGGCCGAGTCGCCGCCGAAGAACACGTGAGGCACGCTGGCCTGGAAAGTCTCGGCATTGAGAACCGGCAGGCCCCACTTGTCGAACTCGATGCCGCAGTCGCGCTCGATCCAGGGGAAGGCATTCTCCTGTCCCACTGCCACCAGCACTTCGTCGCATTCCACAAACACATCGGTCTCGCCGGTGGGCACCAGCTTGCGGTTGCCCTTGTCGTCATAGGTAGCCTTGACGATTTCGAAGGTCATGCCCAGCAGCTTGCCCTCGCTGTGCACGAAGCTCTTGGGAACGCGGAAGTTGAGGATCGGGATGCCCTCGTGCTGTGCATCTTCCTTCTCCCAGGGCGATGCCTTCATTTCGTCAAAGCCGCTGCGCACGATGACCTTCACATCCGTGCCGCCCAGGCGCCGCGCCGAGCGGCAGCAGTCCATGGCGGTGTTGCCACCGCCCAGCACGATCACCCGCTTGCCGATGCTGGTGATGTGACCGAACGACACTGAGGCCAGCCAGTCTATGCCGATATGGATGCTCTTCGCTGCCTCCTTGCGGCCCGGAAGGTCCAGGTCGCGCCCGCGCGGCGCGCCGCAGCCGACGAAAACCGCGTCATAGTCTTCGGCGAGCAATGCCTTCATGGAATCGATGCGCTGGCCGCTTTTGAAGGTCACGCCCAGGTCCAGGATGTAGCCGGTTTCTTCGTCAATGACCGACTCGGGCAGCCGGAAGCGCGGAATCTGCGTGCGGATGAATCCCCCGGCCTTGGCCTCGCCGTCGTACACCGTCACGTCGTAGCCAAGTGGCGCCAGGTCGCGCGCCACCGTCAGCGAGGCCGGGCCAGCGCCGATGCAGGCCACGCGCTTGCCGTTTTTCTTTGCCACCGAAGGCATTCGCTTGCCCACATCGTCCTTCATGTCCGCCGCCACGCGCTTGAGCCGGCAGATGGCGACCGGTTCCGGAATCTCGGCGTTGGCCTCCTCCACCCGGCTTCGCCGGCACGCCGGCTCGCAGGGCCGGTCGCAGGTGCGCCCGAGGATGCCGGGAAACACATTGGACACCCAGTTGACCATGGCAATCAGGCGTATGTACTCGGGGACGGGGGTGTGCGCCGGGCAGGCGTATTGGCAATCAACGACCTTGTGGAAATAGGCCGGATTCGCGATGTTCGATGGCTGCAAAGCTGTCTCCTTGCCATGGTGCGCCGCAACATACAACTTGTATGCAAGCGCAGTGGCCAAACCAGTCTAAGCGCCGGGGGGCGCAATGTGCTCCCGGGTGAACCCCAAGTCAAACACGCGATTTCAGTGCGGGCCTGCGGCGAGCCTCGAGAATGCCAGGACTACCTCCGCAGGCGCCTGCACCAGTTCTATCAGGACACCCTCGCCACCAATCGGAAGCTCGTCGTTGCCCTTGGGATGGACAAAGCAGATGTCATAGCCTGCAGCGCCCTTGCGGATGCCGCCGGGCGCAAAGCGCACTCCCTGAGCCGCAAGCCATTCGACGGCGACGGGAAGATCGTCGATCCACAGGCCGATGTGATTGAGCGGCGTGGTGTGCACGGCCGGTTTTCCGTTGGGGTCTATCGGCTCCATCAGGTCCACCTCGACCTTGAACGGCCCGCTGCCGATGGCGCAGATGTCTTCGTCCACGTTCTCCCGCTCACTGCGGAAGGTGCCGGTCACTTCCAGGCCGAACATGTCCACCCAGAGTCGCTGCAGGCGCTTCTTGTCAGGCCCGCCGATGGCGATCTGCTGGATACCGAGAACTTTGAACGGGCGTGGCGGGGACAAGGTCAGGGGACTCCGGTGGCTGTGACATTGCAGTCTACCCTGAAGGTCAGGGCCGATGGCGGAACCATGGGCGGCAGCGCAATGCCCGCACCCTGCAGCGCGCCTATGGTTACATTGGCCGGCACCGGGCAGTTGGCGGCGCCGGTCACGCCTGTGCAGGTGACCGCAGTGCACTGCAGGCCGGGCACGGCAAGGTCCTGGAACATTGCATTGGAAACCGTTGCCGGGCCGTTGTTGCCCACCGTGATGGTGTAGCTCGTCGTGCTTCCAGCATTGAGCCCGGTGACGGTATTGGTCTTGGTAATCGCAAGCAGAGCGGATCCCACGACGAGGTCTGAGTCCTCCGCCGAGTTGTTGGACGGATCCGAGTCGGTATAGCCTGTACCGGCGACACTGACGGCATTGGTCACGGTGCTGCCCGCCCCGGCAGCAATGGTGGTGGTGATGCGGAAGGTGATGGTGCCGTTCGGAAGCACCAGCGGAATATTCAGGCCGGTCGTCTCCAGCACACTGATGGTCAACGGGGTCGGGCAGGAACTGCCGGCCGAGGCCGTACAGCTCATGGCTGTCTTGATCAGCCCGGCCGCCGCAGGATCGAGAATCGTGGTGTTGGTGGCATTGATGGTGCTGATGTTGACCACAGTGACGGTATAGGTGGTTGTGCCGCCCGTTGTGACGGTTGTCGCCCCATTGGTTTTGGTGACGCTCAGGTCGGCCGCATCCGAGCACTCGCGCAGCGTGACACCGGCGATGCCCGCCACCCCGCCGGTGTCGGCGGCAACGGCGGCGGAAAAGTCGGCAATGCTCACCGTCGTTGCAGTGGCCACCGCAGTGAACGTCCCCTGGATCAGGCGCCAGGTATCGCCAGGCACGAGCGTTTCATTGGCAAGCGCAACGTTGGACCCGGTGAGTCCAGAGGCGATGGTCGTCGTACCCAGCCGCAAGCTTGGCAAGGTGGGCGAAGTGCTGCCCGGCACGGTGGCATTCGTCACGTAAGCCATGAACTGGTAGGTCTTCCCGGTGGTCAACCCGGTCACCGCCTGGTACCACGGCCGGTACACGGCTGCGCCGGTATGCCCGTTGCTGAGGAGCCAGTTGGAGCTGCCCGATATGCTGCGCGAGGGGTCGCCCGGGAACGGGTTCTGGACCACGCTGCCACCCAGGTAGGAACTGTAGGCCGTCTGCCGCGATACCGCGTTCTGCGGCGACGGGTAGATGTTGTCGGCCAGGATCGTCGCGTCAGACAGGAAGGTCCCGGAGAAGTTGCTGTTGGCCAGCAGGTTGGGGAGCTTCTCCACCTTGCCCGGCCCACACTGGTGCGCGGCCGTGATCACATTGGTCGAGGTGCCGGCTATGAGCGTGCCGTCCACCGCCGTGTTGTTGGCCAGGTTGGGGTCTGTGGTGTCGATGGCCGGTGTGACCGTCGCCGTATTGGAGATGGTCGTGCCGACGGACCCATTGATCTGCGCATTGAGCGTGAAAACCAGCGTTGTCTCCGGCGGGAAGGTCAGCACTGGCACACCCGCCTCCAGGCTGGCCACACTGAGGGTTGGCGGGCACACCGCCGTTGGGGGACCTGTGGGCGCGGAACAGGTGACGCTCAGTTTGGTCACGCCGGCGGCCGGTGGGTCGCGCACGACGGCATAGTTGGCCGGATAGGGTCCCCCGTTTACCACGGTAATGGTGTACGGCACGACAGCGCCGCCCGGCGGCACCGAGGTGAATCCGTCAGTCTTGGTGATTTGCAGGTCGGCAATGCGGGAGCCAGAGATGGGACACGAGGTGCCATCGGTGGAACTGTAGGGGCCATTGAAAGTCGGCGGCCCGGTATACGGCACGGCGGCAGTGTTGACGGCGCTCGGCGATCCGAACTGCGGGTTCAGAATCTGCCAGAAATCATTGGTCGTGTTGTTGAACACGTAGAAGCGGCTGGTGAACGCATCATAGAAGGCCGAGCCGATACCGCCGACGTCTGGCGAGAGCGCCACCGTAGAAACTGTGGCGGTGCCCGTAATGGGGGTTGAGCCTGTCTGCAGGTTGATGCGGAAATGGCTGGAATTGACGCTTGCCATCAGCAAGCCATTGGTACTACCTGCACCGTTGAAGTCGAAGTCACCGAAATTGACGATGGGGGTGGGCGTCAGGTTGTACTGATGCGCTACCTGCACATTTCCCGTCGTCGGAATGAAGTCGATCCGGAATATCGCTGCAGGTGAAATGTTGCCGCTGCCCTGCCCTGTAAAATAAAAGCGGCCCGCTGCGTCGAACACCCCTGCTGTCGGCAGGAAACTGCCACCCAGCGTGGCCCCCCCCGGCGCAGTGATGACGTTCCCTACCAGCTGGTAACCGCTCTGGCCGATGCGGTAGAGCTGCGGAACACCGGTGTACGCGCGCAGGCCGTAGATGTAGTTGTCAACGGGGTTGTAACCGATGGAATTCACATTGGTGCCCCGCACTGCCGTGTAAACCGCCGTCGGCGTCACCGTGGCGTTGACGGCCGTGAACTTGATGGGCAGGGAGTTCGAGCCCACGTTGCGCATCTGGTAGAAGACAACGTCGCAGGTAAAGGGCGGGCCTGAGGTCTGCGCCTGTGCCAGCGCAGGCACGAGCACACAGACCAACGCACAACAATCCCTCAGTGCTCGCAAGAACCAGTCAATACGGGACAACAACGACAGCCTTCCAGAAAAACTGACGCAGTTGTAACACGTGTTTACAAAAACTCGATGATGGGCGTGTCCACAGCGAGAGATTCTCCCTGTTTGCTCAGCACTTTTGCAACAGTCCCGTCGGCAGTGGCAAACAGCACGTTCTCCATCTTCATGGCTTCGATGACAGCGACGCGCTCCCCGGCCTGAACCTTCTGCCCGGGCTGGACCGAAATGTCCACCAGGAGGCCAGGCATGGGCGACAGGACAAA
>CAZFKW010000204.1:7091-7468 GCA_964519795.1 uncultured Ramlibacter sp.
TCATGTCCGGTGGCGCCTTGTAGGGCATCAGGGCATGAAGCTCCGCTGTACGCGGCGACAGCACCATGGCATCCAGCCGGGCGCCGTTGTGCGTGATGCGGATGGCCAGCGGGTTTTTGCCCACGCCCCGTTCCACCTGCGCGGAGAACTCCCGGCCGTTGCAGGTGCCGCGGATGCGGGCGCCGCCCAGGTGCCAGTTGCTGCTACAGATTTCATAGCGATTGCCGTTGGTCTCGACGACGCTGGACCCGGATTGCGCCTGATAGTCGCTGACGGTAGCCGGCTGCTGCACGGTCTGGCCTCCGGCGCCGAGGCGGACCACCACGAATTTTTCACCCACCCGGAATTCGTGGCCGCTCAGCTGCCCGCTGATGCCG
>CAZFKW010000205.1:0-6925 GCA_964519795.1 uncultured Ramlibacter sp.
CGAGCGCCATCCCGTTCTCGACTTCATCTCGCACGCTGTGCTCATCCTGGGCGTGATCATCGTCTTCTTCCCGATTTACGTCACGTTCATCGGCTCGACCCAGACAGCAGAGCAGATCAACTCCAGCAACCTGATCTCGCTGCTGCCGGGCAACAACATTGTGGAGAGCTATCGCTTTGCCCTGTTCGGCGGCAAGACCGAGGCAGGCGCTTCAGTCGCGCCCGCGCTGCCGATGATGGGCATCAGCCTGGCCAGCGCACTGATCATCGCGATCGGCAAGATCGCGATTTCGCTGCTGTCGGCGTTTGCCATTGTGTACTTCCGCTTCCCGTTCAAGAACCTGGTGTTCTGGATGATCTTCGTCACGCTGATGCTGCCGGTGGAGGTCCGCATCGGGCCGACCTATGAGGTGATCTCGAACCTGAATATGCTCAACTCCATGTCGGGCCTGACGATTCCGTTGATCGCGTCGGCGACGGCAACTTTCCTGTTCAGGCAGTTCTTCATGACCGTGCCCGATGAACTGGTCGAGGCGGCGCGCATGGACGGTGCAGGACCCATGCGGTTCTTCAAGGACATCCTGCTGCCGCTGTCCAAGACGTCCATGGCCGCGCTGTTCGTGATCCAGTTCATCTACGGCTGGAACCAGTACCTCTGGCCCCTGCTCGTCACGACCGACGAGTCGATGTACCCGATCGTCATGGGCATCAAGCGCCTGATCTTCGGCGAGGTCTATATCGAGTGGAATGTGGTCATGGCCACCGCCATCCTGGCCATGTTGCCACCCGCCATCGTGGTCATGTTGATGCAGAAATGGTTCGTCAAGGGCCTTGTGGACACGGAAAAATAAGCGAAAGAATCATGGCTTCCATCACGCTCAACAACGTCATCAAGAAATACGGCAAGGGCAAGGCCGAGCTGCAGGTCATCCACGGCGTCACCGCACAGATTGCCGACCACGAGTTCATCGTGATCGTCGGCCCGTCGGGTTGCGGCAAGTCCACGCTTTTGCGCATGGTGGCAGGCCTGGAGGAAATCAGTGGAGGCGAGATAAGCATCGGTGAGCGGGTCGTCAACAAGCTTGAGCCGGCCGAGCGCGACATCGCGATGGTGTTCCAGAACTATGCGCTGTACCCGCACATGAGCGTCTTCGACAACATGGCCTATGGCCTGAAGATCAAGAAGATGCCCATGAACGAAATCAGGATGCGGGTGGACAAGGCCGCAAAGATTCTGGAACTCGGCCACCTGCTGGACCGCAAGCCGCGCCAGCTGTCGGGTGGCCAGCGCCAGCGTGTGGCCATGGGCCGCGCCATCGTGCGCCAGCCCCAGGTATTCCTGTTTGACGAACCCCTCTCCAACCTCGACGCCAAGCTGCGCGCCCAGACGCGCCTTGAGATCCAGAAGCTCCACCGCGAACTCG
The DNA here is from genome assembly GCA_964519795.1 of uncultured Ramlibacter sp. Lineage (GTDB taxonomy): Bacteria > Pseudomonadota > Gammaproteobacteria > Burkholderiales > Burkholderiaceae_C > JACMQX01. Next base: position 1,424 of record CAZFKW010000205.1, read on the forward strand.
GCATCACCTCGCTGTTCGTCACGCATGACCAGGTGGAGGCGATGACACTGGCCGAGCGCATGATCGTCATGAATGCCGGCGTCATGGAGCAGTTCGGAACGCCTGAAGAGGTGTACAGCCGCCCCGCCACCACGTTTGTGGCCAGCTTCATCGGATCGCCACCCATGAACCTTCTCAAGCATTCGCCCGACGGAAGGCCCGGCACCATCCTGGGCATCAGGCCGGAGCACTTTACTGTGGCGGCGGCGGCGTCAGAAGGCAGTTGGGAGCTTGAGGTCGAAACCTCGGAAATGCTGGGCGCCGAGCGCCTGGTTTATGGCCGCCTGACCGCCGGCTCGGGCGACGAACTCATCATCGTGCGAACCGACGAGAGTCACGCAGCGCCCAAGGTGGGGTCGATCATCCACGTGTCGCCGCGGCGCGAACGCCTGCACTGGTTTGATGCAGAGACTGGCAAGCGCATCTGAACGGGACGGCTCCTGATGTCCAATGAAATCCAGGCGATGCCCGAAGCCGGCTCTGCCGTGAGCGCCGCTGTCTGGCCCTACCCGCGTTGGGTCGCGCACCGCGGCGCCGGAAAACTGGCTCCCGAAAACACACTGGCGGCCTTTCGCCTGGGTGCCAGCCATGGCTATCGCATGTTCGAGTGTGATGCCAAGCTCTCGGCTGATGGCGTACCCTTCCTCATGCACGATGCCACGCTGGAACGGACGACCAACGGGCAGGGCGTGGGGGGCGAGCACACCTGGAGCGAGCTGTCGCAGCTGGACGCCGGGAGCTGGCATTCGCGTGCCCATGCGGGCGAGCCACTGGCAACACTCGAAGGCATCTCGCGCTACTGCCTGCACAACGGACACTACCTGAACATCGAGATCAAGCCCACCCCGGGCACCGAGCGGCACACGGGAGAAGTTGTCGCCCGACATACAGCCCGACTCTGGCAAGGCAGCGCCGTTCCTCCGCTTCTGACATCTTTCCAGCCAGAAGCGCTCGCGGGCGCCCGCGAGGCGCAGCCGCAATTGCCACGCGGCCTGTTGCTCGACACCTTGTGGACCGGCTGGCTTGAGACGGCCTTGATGCTGGAGTGTGTGGCCTTGGTCTGCAACCAGGCGCTGTGGGACCGCTCCAGCGTGACCCAGGCGAAAAGCGCGGGTTTTCGCTGCCTGAGCTATACAGTCAACGATGAGTGGGCGGCGCAGCGGCTGACGGACCTGGGCACGGACGGGATCATCACCGACCGGGTCGATTTATTTTCGCCAGCCCTTTAGCAGCAGCCATTGCACGCTGGCGCAGCAAACCACGAGCGCCGCATAGGTGAGCATTTTCCCGTCCCTGCCCGTGAGCAGGAGCCCCGCGGACAGGACCAGGACGCCGGACCCGAAAACCAGGGCCACCTGTTTCCAGAGCGCAAGCGCTCCGGGGCTCTTGCGCATGAAAGCCTTTCCGGCCAGCACCAGCAATACTGCGATGAAAAAGGCTGGCGCCATGAAATTCAGCAGGTGAATCAGCAGGTCAATGGGGCCCATGGCAATCCAGGTCAAGGTTGGCCGGGCAGGGGGTTCCCCCCTAACTACCGGGTCGGCCCACAAATTTTATAATCCCCGAATGGCAGTCTGGGCATTAGGCATCAATCACACGACCGCACCGCTTGATCTGCGTGGCCGGTTCGCGTTCGCCATCGACCAGATCGAACCCACCCTGAAGGGCTTGCGGGAGTCCCTGATCGTGCGTCCTGAAGCCGCGATCCTCTCGACGTGCAACCGAACAGAAATCTACTGCGCGGGCGACCACCAGGCGATAGACCACACGCTCGACTGGCTGGCCCAGTCGGGCGGCGTCTCGCCTGCCCTGCTCCGCTCGCACTCCTACACCCTCCACGACGGACTGGTGGCGCGGCACGCATTCCGCGTGGCCAGCGGCCTGGACTCCATGGTGCTGGGTGAACCGCAGATCCTGGGCCAGATGAAAGACGCCGTGCGCGCGGCCAACGAAGCCGGCGCGCTGGGCTCCACTCTTAACCAGCTGTTCCAGCGCTCCTTCGCAGTCGCCAAGGAGGTGCGCACTGCGACCGAGATCGGCGCGCACTCCATCAGCATGGCAGCCGCTGCCGTCAGGCTGGCCGGTCAGCTCTTTGAAGACCTGGGCCAGATCAAGGTGCTGTTTGTCGGCGCCGGCGAGATGATCGAGCTGGCGGCGACCCACTTCTGCGCAAGAAACCCCAAAGGCATCGCGGTGGCCAACCGCACACTGGAGCGCGGCGAAAAGCTGGCGTCGCGTTTTGGCGGCGAGGTCATGCGCCTGGCGGACCTGCCCAACCGGCTGCATGAGTTTGATGCCGTGATCAGCTGTACGGCCAGCTCGCTGCCCATCATCGGCCTGGGCGCCGTCGAGCGGGCGTTGAAGGCGCGCAAGCACCGGCCCATCTTCATGGTGGACCTGGCTGTCCCGCGCGACATCGAGCCAGAGGTCAAGGCGCTGGAAGACGTGTACCTCTACACGGTCGATGACCTGGCCGCCGTGGTGCAGACCGGCCAGGCCAACCGCCAGGCCGCGGTGGCCCAGGCCGAAGCCATCATTGATGCGGGCGTGCAGAGCTTCATGCACTGGATGGACCAGCGCGGAACCGTGCCGCTGATCCAGCAGCTCAATGCCCAGGCTGACGAGTGGCGCAGCATGGAACTGGCCCGCGCACGCAAGCTGCTTGCGAAAGGCGAGGACGTCGATGCCGTGCTGGAGGCCCTGTCCAGAGGACTGACCCAGAAGATGCTGCACGGCGCCATGGCCGAGCTGCATGCCGGCGACGCGCAATCGCGCGAACGCGCCACATCCGCGATCCAGCACTTCTTCCTGCGCAAAGAGCGTTAGCGGCGCTGCCCGGCCACCTGCGCGGTCATGCCGGACGGACCGCAAGGAATACTCCGGCACCCCCGCCGACCACTTCACGCCAACACGGATGCCCCCGGACAGAGTCGGGAGCAGACTCATCAAGTCCAGCAAGACAGCTATCAATGAAACCCTTTCTCCGCCAGCAACTAGACCGCTACGCGACCCGTCTCCATGAGCTTGACTTCTTCCTCCAGCAGGAGGATGTGGTCAAGGACATGGACCGCTACCGGGCGCTGACGCGCGAGCACACCGAGGTCAGCGAAGTCGCCGGCCAGTACGCGCGCCTGCGCCAGCGCGAGGCCGATCTGGCCAGCGCAACGGAGATGCTGGACGACCCCGAAATGTCAGCCATGGCGCAGGAAGAAATCGACGCAGCCAAGGCCGATCTCCTCGTGCTGGAAGACGAGCTCCAGAAGCTCCTGCTCCCGCGCGACCCGGACGATGCCCGCAATGCATTCCTGGAAATCCGCGCCGGTACGGGCGGCGATCAGTCGGGCCTTTTCGCAGCCGACCTGCTGCGCATGTACACACGCTATGCCGAACGCCAGGGCTGGCGCACCGAGATCGTCAGCGAGTCCGAAGGCGAACTGGGCGGCTACAAGGAGGTCGTGATCCGCGTCGTCGGCGCGCCGGCATCGGGTGGGGTCGGCGTCTACGGCAAGCTCAAATTCGAGTCCGGCGGCCACCGCGTGCAGCGGGTGCCGGCCACGGAAACCCAGGGCCGCATCCACACCAGCGCATGCACGGTCGCAGCCTTGCCCGAGCCGGATGAAGCCCAGGCGGTGCTGATCAATCCGTCTGACCTGCGCATTGACACCTACCGCGCGAGCGGCGCGGGCGGCCAGCATGTGAACAAGACGGATTCGGCTGTGCGCGTCACCCACCTGCCCACCGGGATCGTGGCGGAGTGCCAGGACGACCGGTCCCAGCACCGCAACAAGGCCAAGGCCCTGCAGGTGCTGGCTGCACGCATCAGGGAAAAAGAGCGCTCGGAGCGGGCAGCAAAGGACGCCGCCACCCGAAAGGGCCTGATCGGCAGCGGCGACCGCAGCGACCGCATCCGCACCTACAACTTTCCACAGGGCCGGCTCACCGACCACCGCATCAACCTGACGCTCTACAAGCTGCAATTCGTGATGGAGGGCGACCTGGACGAGGTCATCGAGGCGCTGCTGCTCGCACGCAAGGCCGAGCAGCTGGAGGAGCTGGAAGTGGGCGCGGCCACATAAATGAATGAACGCGCCACCACCGTGAAGCAGGCCTTGCACTCGGCCTTGGCGGGCGGCCTTGACCGGCTTGATGCCCGCATGCTGCTGCTGCACGCGCTCGGAAAGCCCCTGACCGACGCGGCCTGGCTGGTGGCGCATGACACTGACACCCTCCCGGCTCCTGCAATGCAGTTCTTCCGGGGCCTGTGCCAGCGCCGCGCCCAGGGCGAGCCCGTGGCCTATCTCACCGGCCGCAAGGAGTTTTATGGCCTTGATCTTGACGTCGATGCGCGGGTGTTGGTCCCCCGCCCCGACACGGAAACGCTGGTGGACTGGGCCTTGTCGGCCATCGCGCCCATTCCGCGCGCGCGAGTGCTGGACCTGGGAACCGGCAGCGGCGCCATCGCACTGGCCATCAAGCATGCCCGGCCTGACGCACGGGTCAGTGCCGTTGACGCCAGCCCCGGCGCCCTTGAGGTCGCGCGAAAGAATGCCCACAGGCTCGGACTCGATGTGGACTTCTCGGAAGGCTCATGGTTTGAATGTGTGAGCAATCACTATCACGCCATCATTTCCAATCCGCCCTACATTGCTAGCGGTGACCACCACCTCACGGCACTGTCGCATGAGCCGCTCGAAGCCCTGGCATCCGGGCCGGACGGTCTGGCGGACATCCGCCAGATCGTGGTCGGGGCTGGCCTGCACCTGCTGCCCGGCGGCTGGCTCTTGCTGGAACACGGCTACGACCAGGCCGCGCTGGTATGTGAGTTGCTCGATTCAGCAGGCTTTGAGGGCGCAGCCAGCCGATGCGACCTTGCGGGGATAGAGCGCTGCTCCGGCGCAAGAATGCCGGGGCGGGGATAATCAGCGGAAATCGACATGCTCGACACCAGTTCCAAGGAGTAGACCCATGAGTGACGCCCAGCAACGTATCGACGACCTCGTCAAGTCCAGCGAAGTGCTGCTTTTCATGAAAGGCAACGCCAGCTTCCCGATGTGCGGTTTTTCCGGCCGGGCCATCCAGATCCTGAAAGCCTGCGGCGTTGACACCAAGACCGTGAAAACCGTCAATGTGCTTGAGGACGAGGGTATCCGCCAGGGCATCAAGGAGTACAGCAACTGGCCCACGATTCCCCAGCTTTATGTCAAGGGTGAATTCATTGGCGGATCCGACATCATGATGGAGATGTACGAGAACGGCGAACTCCAGCAGGTGCTGGGAAACACTCAGTCATAAGCCTGCCCTGGGCGCAAGACTCCGCATCTTGCCCCGAAAGCCGCCCTTGCAGGCGGCTTTTCCATTTGCGTGTCGGCCAGAGCCGACAGTGGGATTGCCGCCATTGAACGCTGGCACGGCTTATGCTGAAATAAAACCGTGTTCATGCATCAGGAGTGGTCGATGGAATCC
>CAZFKW010000205.1:6940-7162 GCA_964519795.1 uncultured Ramlibacter sp.
GCCTTGTTCCCCAATCCCCGGCATTCAAGCTGCCCATTGCCAACCTGCGCAATGTCTACCGCACGCACGATGTCGAGCGCAAGCTGGCCAAGCTCCCCGGCAAGGACTACGAGAACCTGCGCACCACGTATGAGCGAATGCTTGAGCGCGGCCCCGAGCGCTTCCAGGTCAAGCCCTCGGGCATTCCGGACATGGCTTCGCTCTACGAAGAACTACCCAACT
>CAZFKW010000205.1:7172-7455 GCA_964519795.1 uncultured Ramlibacter sp.
AGCCGCGACGGGCTCGAAGTCACGCCGATGCTGCTGCTGGGAGCCCCGGGTATCGGCAAGACCCATTTCGCGAAGAAGCTGGCCGAACTGCTGGGCACGGGCATGAGCCTGGTGCCGATGAGTTCCATGACAGCCGGCTGGCTGCTCTCAGGATCGTCATCGCAATGGAAAGGCGCCAAACCCGGCAAGGTCTTCGAGGCCCTCGTGGACGGGCAGTATGCCAACCCGGTCATCGTGGTGGACGAGATCGACAAGGCCAGCGCAGACGCACAGTACGATCCGC
>CAZFKW010000206.1:0-7410 GCA_964519795.1 uncultured Ramlibacter sp.
ATCGGCGCCTATGTGGACGAAGGCACCATGGTCGACACCTGGGCCACCGTGGGCTCCTGCGCGCAGGTCGGCAAGAACGTGCACCTGTCCGGCGGCGTGGGCCTGGGCGGCGTGCTGGAGCCGCTGCAGGCCAACCCGACCATCATTGAAGACAACTGCTTTATTGGAGCCCGCTCCGAAGTGGTGGAAGGCGTGATCGTCGAGGAGAACTCCGTCATCTCCATGGGCGTGTACATCGGCCAGAGCACCAAGATCTATGACCGGGCCACCGGAACCGTCAGTTATGGGCGCATCCCGGCCGGCTCCGTCGTGGTTTCGGGCAACCTGCCCAGTGCCGACGGAAAATACAGCCTGTACTGCGCAGTGATCGTCAAGCGGGTGGACGCCCAGACGCGTGCCAAGACCAGCCTGAACGACCTGCTGCGGGACTAAAGGCCCCGGCAAGGCACGGGGCGGACAGACGAGATAACTGGAGGATGCATCATGGCAACAATGGGCACGATGGAGCGGATTCTCCGCCTGATGGGCGAGAAAAAGGCGTCGGACGTTTACCTGTCCGCCCACGCGCCGGCCATGATCAAGATCAACGGCCAGTGCATACCCATCAACAGCCAGATCCTGCCCGCCGAAGCCACTCGCAACCTGCTGTCCGAGGTGCTGCCGCCCACCCGCATAGAGGAGCTTGAGGAGACGGGCGAGCTCAACATGGCCCTGCCCATTGAGGGTGTGGGCAACTTCCGCATCAGCGCCATGCGCCAGCGCGGCAGCTACGCGGCCGTGATCCGCTACATCAGCAGCGACATCCCGCCCCTGGCCTCACTCAATGTCCCGCCCATCCTGGCCGACCTCATCATGGAAAAGCGCGGCCTGTTGCTGATGGTCGGCTCCACCGGCGCCGGCAAGAGTACAACGCTCGCTTCAATGATGGACTACCGCAACGAGAAGGTCACAGGCCACATCCTGACGATCGAGGACCCGGTCGAATTCCTCTTCGTCAACAAGAAGTCGGTGGTGAACCAGCGCGAGGTCGGCAGCGACACGCAGTCGCTGCAGACGGCGCTCAAGAACGCGCTGCGCCAGGCGCCCGATGTGATCCTGATCGGCGAAATCCGCGACCGGGAAACCATGTCCGCGGCCATTGCCTACGCCCAGTCGGGCCACCTGTGCCTGGCCACCATGCACGCCAACAACAGCTACCAGGCCCTCAACCGTATCCTGAGCTTCTACCCCGTCGAGGTGCGTCCCACCATGCTGGGCGACCTCGCCGCCGCCATGAAAGCCATCGTCTCGCAGCGCCTGCTGCGCACGGTGCACGGCAGCCGCGCGCCGGCGGTCGAGGTCATGCTCAACACCAAGCTCGTGTCCGAGCTGATTGAAAAGGGCGACTTCTCCGGCGTCAAGGAAGCCATGGAAAAGTCCATGGCCGAAGGCTCGCAGACCTTCGAGCAGGACATTGCCAAGCTCATCGTCGAAGGCACGGTCGACCGCAAGGAAGGCCTGCTGTATGCCGACTCGCCAACCAACCTGATGTGGCGGTTGCAGAACGACTTTGCTGCAGCGGCGCAGGCCGAAGTTGCCGAGGATGACCCGGACGACACGCCGTCATTCACCGAAATCACGCTGGACGTGAAACACTAGGATATGGCCCCCACGCTTGCCACTTCGTGTGCTGCGCTGCCCCCCAGGGGGGCGCGAATCGCCTTGGGGCGGTCCTACGGCGATTCATGACTTCTGCTCTTCGTCTCACCGAACAACTCATCTCGCGTCCCTCCGTCACGCCTGAGGACGGCGGCTGCCAGCCCATCCTCATGGAGCGCCTTGCGCGCGCCGGGTTTGCCAACGAGACCATCGTGAGTGGCCCCGACAGCTTCCGCGTCACCAATCTCTGGGCACGGCGCAATGGCGTACCCGGCAGCAAGTTGCTGGTGTTTGCCGGCCATACCGATGTCGTGCCCACCGGCCCGCTGGACCAGTGGAGCAGCGACCCGTTCACGCCCACGCACAAGGACGGCAAGATCTACGGCCGCGGCGCGGCAGACATGAAGACCTCCATTGCTGCGTTCACCGTAGCAGTGGAGGAGTTCGTCTCTGCCAACCCCAACCCGGCGTTGTCCATCGCCCTGCTGCTCACCAGTGACGAGGAGGGTCCCTCGGTGGATGGCACTGTCGTCGTCTGCGATATCCTCAGGAAACGCGGCGAAACGCTGGACTACTGCATCGTCGGCGAGCCCACATCGGTGGAGCGCCTGGGCGACATGATCAAGAATGGCCGGCGCGGCACCATGGGCGGCAAGCTCACCGTCAAGGGTGTCCAGGGCCACATTGCCTACCCGCACCTGGCCCGCAACCCGATCCACCTGGTGGCGCCTGCACTGGCCGAGTTGGTGGCCACGGAGTGGGACAAGGGCAACGACTTCTTCCAGCCCACCAGCTGGCAGATGAGCAACATCCACAGCGGCACGGGCGCAAGCAATGTCATTCCGGGCGTAGCCGTCATCGACTTCAACTTCCGCTTCTGCACCGAGTCCACGCCTGAGGGCCTGCAGCAACGGCTGGAAGCGGTGCTGAAGAAGCACGGGCTCGACTATGAACTCCAGTGGGTCATCGGCGGGCGGCCCTTTCTCACCACGCCTGGGGAACTCGTGGGCGCCGTGCAGGCGGCCATCAAGGCCGAGACAGGCATCGACACCGAGCTGTCCACCACAGGCGGCACGAGTGACGGGCGATTCATAGCGCAGATCTGCCCGCAGGTGATCGAGCTTGGCCCGGTCAACGCCATGATCCACAAGATCGACGAACACATCAGTGTGGCCGACATCGAGCCGCTGAAGAACATCTACCGCCGCGTGCTTGAGAACCTCAATGCGCTGCCGGCATGAGTAGTCCCGACGGCCGTCACAATGCGCCTTCCCTGCACTCCAGGGGGGCCGGCGCCCGCCTTGGCGCAGCCCGGTGGCAGGCCGGCACCCCATGACTGTGATCGAACTGATCGAGGCGGGCGCCAGGCGGCTCGCCGATGCGGGCGTGGCATTTGGCCATGGCACGGCGAACGCGTTTGACGAGGCCGCCTGGCTCGTGCTCTGGAAGCTGGGTTATGCCCTCGAGGACATCGACGCCGCTGCTGAGCAGCCGGTTGCGCCAGACAGGCAGGCTGAAGTCGAGGCCCTGCTGCTGGAGCGCATTACCACCCGCAAGCCCGCCGCCTACCTCACGAAAGAAGCCTGGCTCCAGGGCGTGCCGTTTTACGTTGACGAACGCGCGATCGTGCCGCGCTCCTTCATAGCCGAGCTGCTGGCCGATGGCTCCTTCGACCCCTGGCTTGGCCCGCACACGCTGCGCGTGCTGGACCTGTGCACCGGCAACGGCAGCCTCGCCGTTCTCGCAGCCATGACCTATCCGGATGTGACTGTGGACGCAGCAGACATCTCTGCCGATGCACTGGAAGTGGCCAGAATCAACATCGCGCGGCACGAACTCCAGGACCGCATCACGCTGCATGTGTCCGACGGACTCAGAGATCTGACCGGCAAGTTCGACCTGATCCTCTGCAACCCGCCCTACGTCAACAGCCAGTCCATGGCGGCGCTGCCCGCTGAATACCGGGCGGAGCCGGAGCTGGCGCTGGCCGGCGGCGCGGACGGCATGGACTTCATCCGCGCCCTGCTGGCCGCCGCACCTGCGAGAATGTCGCCTCGCGCCGTGCTGATTCTTGAAATCGGCAATGAATACGGCAATTTCATCGCGGCTTTTCCCCGGCTTGAGGCCATGGGCCTGCCCACCAGCGCCGGCGACGACCAGGTGCTCCTGGTGACCCGCGAAGCCATCGAACGACAGAATACCCAATGATCACCCTGAAGAACGTCGTCCTGCGCCGCAGCGCCAAAGTGCTGCTGAACGGGGCTTCCGTCGCCATCAACCCCGGCGAGAAAGTCGGCCTGGTCGGCCGCAACGGCGCCGGCAAATCCACCCTGTTTGCCTTGTTCAACGGCACCCTCCATGAAGATGGCGGGGATTTTTCCAGCCCGAAGCAGTGGCGCATGGCCCAGGTTGCGCAGGACATGCCGGAGACCGATGAAAGCGCCACCGAGTTTGCGCTGGGCGGCGACACACGCCTGGCCGAGCTGCGTGAGGCGCTGGCCCAGGCCGAAGCCGCCGAAGACGGCATGGCCGTCGCCCAGGCCTATTCCGACCTGGCCGATGCCGGCGAGCATGACGCCGTCCCGCGTGCCCAGGCACTGATCCTGGGCCTTGGCTTCAAGGTCAGCGAGCTGGATAACCCCGTCAACAGCTTCTCGGGCGGCTGGCGCATGCGCCTGCAGCTGGCCCGTGCGCTGATGTGCCCGTCTGACCTGCTGCTGCTGGACGAACCCACCAACCACCTGGACCTGGACGCGCTGGTCTGGCTGGAAGCCTGGCTCAAGAAGTACCCCGGCACCATGATCGTCATCAGCCATGACCGCGAGTTTCTCGACGCCGTGACCGACGTGACGTTGCACATCGAGAACGCCCTGCTCACCCGCTACGGCGGCAACTACAGCAAGTTCGAGGAACTGCGCTCGCAGCAGCTGGAGCTGCAACAGGCGGCCTTTGCCAAACAGCAGGACAAGATCGCCCACCTGCAGAAGTTCATTGACCGGTTCAAAGCCAAGGCCAGCAAGGCCAAGCAGGCGCAAAGCCGGGTCAAGGCGCTGGAGCGCATGGAGCGCGTGGCGCCGATGCTGGCCGAGGCGGACTTCCAGTTCGAGTTCAAGGAGCCGGGCAATATTCCCAACCCGATGCTGTCCATTACCGATGCCAGCTTTGGCTACATCGTGGACGGCAAGCCCAAGATCATCCTGCGCAACGTCAGCCGCTCCATCCAGGCGGGCCAGCGCATCGGCATCCTGGGCGCCAACGGCCAGGGCAAGTCCACGCTGGTCAAGACCATTGCGCATGAGATGGGCGCGCTGGCCGGCACCATTACCGAAGGCAAGGGCCTGTCCATCGGCTACTTTGCCCAGCAGGAGCTGGACGTGCTGCGCCCCGGCGACACGCCGCTGGAGCACATGGTGCGCCTGGCCCGCGAAGTCGGCGCGCAAGGCCCTGGCAAGGAAAACGGCACGGGCGAGCAGGCCCTGCGCGGCTTCCTGGGCAGCTTCAACTTCAGCGGCGACATGGTCAAGCAGTCCGTTGGCACCATGAGCGGCGGCGAGAAGGCCCGGCTGGTACTGGCGATGATGGTCTGGCAGCGCCCCAACCTGCTGCTGCTGGACGAGCCCACCAACCACCTGGACCTGGTCACGCGCGAGGCCCTGGCCGTCGCACTCAACGAATTCGAGGGCACGCTCATGCTCGTCAGCCACGACCGCGCGCTCCTGCGCTCGGTCTGCGACGAGTTCTGGCTGGTCGGCCGCGGCGGCATTGCGCCGTTTGATGGTGACCTGGACGACTACCAGAAGTACCTCCTGGACGAGGCCAAGCGCCAGCGCGAGGAAGCGCGCGACGCGTTGCGCGGCGAGATCGTGCCAGCTGCTGCACCCGTGCAAAGCGCAAAACCCATCGCCCATGCGGCCGCGCCGGCCGCCCAGGGCAACCGCGACCAGCGCCGCCTGGACGCCGCCAGCCGCCAGCAGCTGGCCGACCGGCTCAAGCCCCTCAAGCGCGAGATGGAGCGCTCGGAACGCGCGATGGAGAACCTGAACCGGGAAAAGGCCGACCTGGAAGCCCGACTGGCCTCAGCCATTCCGCCGGCCGAGATGGCCGAAGCCGGCAAGCGCCTGAAAGCCGTCAACGACAGCATCGCGTCCATTGAGGAGCGCTGGCTGGAGCTGACCGAGCAGATCGAGACGGCGAGCGCCTGAAGGGGCACAACTGAAGGGTTTTTGGCGGCGCTGTACAGTGCAGGCCTGTGCAACTCCCGGGAGCACGCCCCATGCCCACCGCGCTTCATATGGCCGCCGGCGACCCTCGCCTGCTGGAGGCCGTCCGCCGCAGCCGCAAGCTGCTGCATCGCCGGGCGATGTATGGCGCGGCCGCCAGCGCCGTGCCCATTCCGGGCCTGGACTGGATGGTGGACGCCGCCTTGCTGTCCAAAATCATCCCTGATATCAATGCCGAATTCGGCCTCTCAGCCACCCAGTTGGACAGCCTTGCGCCGCACAAGCGCGAGCAGGTGCAAAAGGCCGTAACCATGGTCGGCTCGGTGCTCGTGGGCAAGTTCATCACCCGCGAGCTGGTCATCAAGGCCGCGCAGCAGGTAGGCGTGCGCCTGACGACCAAGCAGCTGGCCAAGTACGTGCCGTTTGCGGGCCAGGCCGTTGCGGCGGTCGTCGGCTATACGGCCATCCGCTATCTGGGTGAAGAGCACATGAAGGACTGTGTGCGGGTCGCACAGGCGGTCCAGCATCTGCTGCCGGGGCCGGTGCCAGCCGTCACCCATGGCCCGGTTCAAAGCCTGAATTTGTAACCGCAGCACAAGCTGCGGCGCCGTCCTACACGCGGCGGTTTTGGCTTCCGACATGATGGCGTTGAGGGCGGGGATACATTCAATCCAGCCCTTCAACATTCTTCTCCGGAGCCCGTCATGAGCAGCCCTCTTACCTGCAAAAACGTCGCCGCGTTCCTTCTCGCCGCCGTTCTGGCGACGGGAGCAACTGCCATCACGGTACAGGCTGGCAATGCGGCCAAGGCGGCCGAAATGGGCGTTGAGACGCCGGGCATCATCAACCTGCTTGAAGATGAGGGCGCGTCGGGCAAGAAGGAATCGTCATGAGCCTGCCTCAACTCCGCTCCGACGGCCCGCTGGAACGACGCTCCGGCGTTGACCGTCGCGACAGCAGCAAGCCACAGCAACGCCAGGGTGTTGAGCGCAGGGTGATGCGGGCAGACGGCCTTTTGACCCATGATGCTTTCTCCCCGCCTCCGCGCCGTGCCGGGCTGGCCATCCTTGATTACGAAGAAGGCGAATCGATCTGACCTGGGGTTTAAAGTGAAGCCCTGATAGCTTCACTGCGCCGGGTAGCCTACTGCGGCGCTGGCCGAGCCCGAGGACGTGCGTGCCAGCCCGCAGGCCACGCGGGCTGGCAAGAAACGCATCAAGGAGCTGGAGCGCGACCTGCTGCGCAAGGACCGGGCGCTGGCGGAGACCGCGGCGCTGCTCGTCCTCTCAAAAAAAATCGCGGCGATCTTCAACAAAGGCGAGGACGAATGATCGGACTCGACGATCGCCAGGCGCTTGCCCGGGACATCCAAACAGCGCACAGCGCCGGGGCGCGGCTGCGTCAGGCCTGCGAGACCGCCGGCATCGACATACGCACCCTGCAGCGCTGGAAGGCCAGCGAAGGGTTGCGCTCGGGGGATGGCAGGCCCGACGCCGCACGAGCGGTACCCCGTCACGCCTTGAGCCAGGCCGAACGGGTGCAGATCGTGCAG
>CAZFKW010000207.1:0-733 GCA_964519795.1 uncultured Ramlibacter sp.
GAGCACGTCGCGTAATTGTTCTGTTTGGAATCATAAATCCATTTAAGAACTCTGTTGGGGAGCATTATTGCCATTTTCTCTCCGGTTTCATACAATGCCCATCAGGAGCACTCCCGTGCTCCCCTCGCTCTTGTGGGCATTCACCATGGAATCCTCCCTTCCCCTGCCCGTCGAACGGGCCATCCGCAAGCTCGGTGCCGATGTATCGCTGGCGCGGCGGCGGCGGCATATTTCCCAGGCGTCGCTCGCCGAGCGCATGGGTGCGTCGCTTTCCACCATCCGCCGGATGGAACAGGGTGACGTCAAGGTGCCTATCCACTTCTTCGCCCGCGCACTGCACGTCTTTGGCGAGATCCATGCGCTTGAGCGCCTGCTCGATACCGCAAACGACGACATCGGCATGACCCTCATGGACGAGCAACTGCCAAAGCGTGTGCGCAGCAACCGCGGCAGCTCGGGCGCGTTATGAGGCGCGCGGGGGCGTCAGGCCGCCGCCAGGTTGAGCTTTGCATTGGCAAGGTCGGCACGCCTGTCGGCTCGCTCGTGTACGTCCGGCAGGGCTCGCGGGAGAACAGCGCCATTGCCTATGACGAAGCCTGGCTCGCGAATCCCGAGCGGTTCAATGTCTCTGCCGACCTGCAGCTGGCGCCCGGCTATCAACCCCACAAGGCAGCCTCGCCAAACGACTCACCATTTCATGGCGCGCTCGCCGACACGGCACCAGACGCCTGGG
>CAZFKW010000207.1:743-7390 GCA_964519795.1 uncultured Ramlibacter sp.
GGGACGGCGAGTGATTGCACGCGACCACGCAAAGCGCCGCAGGAACGACCCGAACCTGCCCGCCCTCACCGAGATGGACTATCTGCTGGCAGTGGATGACTTCAGCCGCGTCGGTGCACTGCGCCTGCGTGACCCAGCCGGGCACTACCACCAGACAGCAACGGAAGGCAGGCGCAACACGCCGCCGCTGATCGAGCTTGAACGGATTTTCCAGGCCAGCCGCGCGCTCGAGCACGGACGCGAAACAGCTGAAGACTTGCGCTACCTGCAGGGCAAAGGCACGTCGCTGGGGGGAATGCGGCCCAAGTGCACCGTTGTCGATGAGGACGGCCGGCTTGCCATCGGCAAGTTCCCAAGCATGGGTGATTCACGCAGCGTCACACGCGGGGAAGTTCTGGCGCTCCAGTTGGCACGTCTGGCCGGGATCGATGCCGCGCCGGCCCGCATCGTTACGCTGGGTGACGCGCAGGTGGCGGTCATCCGCCGCTTCGACCGGGATGACACGGACGGCCGGATTCCCTATCAGTCAGCGGCATCGCTCTTGCAGGCTTCGCGCGACCAGGACCGCAGCTACACCGAGATCGCCGACGCCATCCGCACCCATGGCCATGCGCCCACACAGGACGTGCAGCAACTCTGGCGCCGCCTGGTGTTCAACCTTCTCGTGACCAATGTGGACGACCATCTGCAGAACCACGGCTTCCTGCACGTGGAGAAGGGCCTCTGGCGCCTTGCGCCCGCCTTTGACATCAACCCCTTCCCGGACAAGGACCGGGAGTCCAAGACCTGGTTGTCAGAGCAGGACGGCCCCATCACAGACGTAACCATGCTGCTGGCGCGCGCTGCCCGGTTCTCGCTTGACATGGAACAAGCGCTGAGTGCACTGGCAGCCGTTCATGCTGCAGTGTCGAACTGGCGGCAACTCGCGATGAGCCCCGTTGTAGGATTGCGGCATGCTGAACTGGACGACTTCGCGCCGGCGTTTGAGCACGACCAGATGGATCTGGCTGCTGCGTTGTTGATACGATAGGCCTTTGCCGACTTCAGGGCGACACGACCGCCCGCCTGGCGTCTCCAACAATGATCGACCCGTCCGGCCTCTCATACGTGCCAAACAGGCAGCCACTGGCCAGCCCGCGCTCGCGCACTGCCTCCATCACCGTGTCGCGGCCCGGTGTGCCGCTGAAGCTCGGCCCCGGTCCAAGGGCAAACAGCTGGAAGGCATAGCGGTGAACGCCATGCCCTGGCGGTGGGTCCGGCGGCAGCCAGCCGGCCATCATCAGGGAGTTGCGGCCTTCATGCACCTGCTGCTCGTCGCGCCCGGCGCTTCGTAGCGTGCCCTCGGTGAGCATCCCGTCCACTGGGGGCAGGTCCACCACGATGGCATGCACCACCGGTTGCGGCATGGGCGCGTCAGCGTCTTCCACCAGCAGAACGACGGACGCTGCCCCGGCCGGCACACCCGACCACTGCAGCGGCGGCGACACGCCCTCCCCGTCCGCGGTGTAGCGCGCCGGGATGGGGGCATGGTCGGCAAAGGCAAGGCTGCTGACAGTGATGGCTGCCATGCCACTGCGCAAACCCGAGGTGTTGAAGGCGAGCTTTTCCAGGCCGGCACGGAAGTCGTGCAGTGCATGGCCTACGGCGTCGGGCAGATTTTCCAGCATGGCGGCATCCCTGATGTGTGACTCTTTGGCCAGAGTGTGAACGCAGGCGCCGGGGAAAGCTGTCAGACAAACCCGCCCTGTTCAGTCGGCAAGCTAAAGTAGATGCATGGACACCCAACCCCGTAACCCCCTGCACGGCGTGACGCTCGAAGCCATGGTCACCGCGCTGGCCGACCACTATGGCTGGGCGGGCCTGGGCGAGCGCATACCGGTGCGCTGCTTTACCAGCGACCCGACCGTAGCCTCAAGCCTCAAGTTCCTGCGCAAGACGCCGTGGGCACGGGAGAAGGTCGAGGGCCTTTACCTCTTCATGCTCCGGGAAACCCGGCGCGGGCAGCAGGGCCGCCCGTAGCGGCTGCTGCCCAGTGCGACGGCTCAGCGGAAGGCGTATTCCGAGAACAGCCGCGTCGCATGGAGGCCTGCAGGCTTCCAGTGATGCAGCGGCGACATCACGCCGGCGAGGTAGTCGGTCATGGCGTCCTTGCCGCCCAGCGTAGCCAGCATGTCCTGCAGCGCCAGGGTGTCAGCATCCGGGGCGCCAGGCGCCTGGCCCTCTGAATGCGGCGCCTGGCGCTGCATCGCCCTGAAACTTGGCTGGCGGAAGGTTTGCTCATATCCGACAGGTGGGCCATCATCAGGCCGCGAGAACGGCATGCCGTCACTGGCCGCCGGCCCGCGGATCCAGTCGTGGATCATCTGCAGCTCGAACGCGTTGAACACGCCGAACATCTGGGCGCGCTCGCCCTGCAGCAGGCCCCAGAAGCGGCTCTGCCGCACGTCCGGCCCGGGCACGATCCAGCCGGCCCGCTTGAGCGCATCCAGGAAATACGGAATCTGCTCCGGCGCAGACAGCCAGTCATTGACCGTGCGGCCTGCCACCTTGCAGTAGTCGGAATGCGCGCCATGGCCGCCGATGCTCTTGCGCATGAAGATTTCATGCACCTCGCGCTCGATGTCAAAGCTGCGCACCACGGCCACCGTGCCCATGCCCAGCTCGTTGAGCATGTAGCCATGGCGCACGCGCTGCCAGTATTCCTTGCGGTCGCCAAACTGCGGCAGCATCTCGCGCACCGAGTCAACCGCCCGGCGCGCATGGCCGCTGTCGGCATTGTCCACCGTGACGTGCAGCGTGAAGTAGTAGGGGTCGATGCCCAGCTCATTGAGCTCGTATGCGGTGATGAGCAGGTGCAGTGGCAACTGCTCATAGCCCAGGTTGAAGCCCACGATTTCCGGGATATGGTCGTCCGCATGGAAGGCCAGGGCCATCTGGATCGCGCCCTGCGTATAGAACGCCTGGGGCAGGTCCTGCCACTGCTCGGCGCCGTGGGCGGCCAGCAGCTTGCGGTAGAGGAGCACATGGTTCTTGGACTCGTCACCTTCGCCCAGCTCTTCCAGGTAGGTGCGGATCAGCCCGTGGCATGCAGGGTTGCGCCAGTGCCGGGTGAGACCGTGCAGCCACGCGCCATCCACCAGCTTGGTCGGCGCGACGCCGCGCAGGAAATACATGGCGTGGGCACGGTTGGTGAAGTAGTGGCGCGGCGCACCCTGCTTGCGGGCGGCCAGGTAGTCGGCGTAGCGTTCCTGGGTCTTTGCCGCGTTGGCGGTCATCCAGGACTCAAGGTCTGCAGGGTCGTCGGGCAGGTCGGACTCAAGCCCCCTGGCGTGGTAGAGCTGCTCGCCAAGGAAGTCTGCTGTCAGGGCCCTGCCTCTCTCAGTCGCGCCGTGGAGGTTGGCATGGTGGTAGACATGGCGCGGCATGCTGTGGACAGCAGGCTCGTTGGCAGGTTCGCGGGGGTGCGAGGCAGGGGGGAGGAAAAGGGGCTCGGGAATGGCTTGTAGTACTTGGGGAGTCATCCTCGCATCTTGCCGGGTGCAAAGCCCCGCCGCGACCGGCGCCTTTCCCGAAGGCTTGTGAGACTCGGCCTACCGCACTGCAGCAATTTTGCCGCGCAAGGCTTTACCGAATGGCACTTGCTTACGGGCCTGACTGTCGTCCGGCTCAGGACAGGCCTGTCGGAGGCTTGGCACAGTGCATCGAACGAACATCACTGCACCTGCGCACCGCCCAGCTCGCGCAGGCAGGCCGGCACTTCACCCGCCAGCTCGCGCGCCAGGTAGCCCAGCGGGCTGAACTGCCGGCCCAGCCTCGCACCGGCCATGGCGTGAAGCGCCACTGCCCAGACCCCCGCCTGCTCCAGCGGCGCCCCGCGTGCCGCAAGGCCCGCCACGATGCCGGCCAGCACGTCGCCCGAACCGGAAGTGCCCAGGCCCGGGTCGTGGCCCTCATGCCGCCATTGCCGGCCATCGGGCACGGCAAGATGTGTGACCGCGCCCTTGAGCATCACCACGGCACCAAACCGCTGCGCTGCTGCCAGGGCCAGTTCGGCGCACCCCGCCTGCACGGCATCCTTGGGCTCGCCGCACAGGTGCGCCATTTCCCCGGCATGCGGGGTCAGGATGACAGGCTGGGTGAAGCGGCCTGCGGCAGACGCCACATTCATGGCCATCGCATCCAGCACCACCGGCAGATCCGCGCGCAGCAGCGGCAGCAGCGCCGCGACGAAGGCGCAGGTCGTGCCTTCGTCCAGCATGCCGGGGCCGACCAGCACGGCGTCCGCCCGCTGCGCCAGTTCCGCTGCGCGTGCTGCGGATTCAGCCAGCACCCCGCCCTTGCCGGAGACCGGCAGGCCCACCACCCGCGCTTCCGGCATGGCCAGTGCCACGCCGGGCGCGACTTCTGCAGCCGTTGCCATCATCAGCTTGCCGGCGCCGGCGCGCAGGGCTGCAGCCCCGGCCAGGATCAGGGCACCGGGCACCTCGGCGCTGCCACCGATGACCAGCACAGCGCCGCGTGACTCCTTGTCGCCATGCGCGAGCGGGCCGGGCAAGGGCCAGGCACGCAACAAGTCCTCCGTGATGTCCTTGACGTCGCCGGCTTCCTTATCAGCAACGTCGCCCTTCACCACCTTGAGCGCACCCTGTTGCCGCGCATTCATGGCTTGGGCGCAGCCGGGGCGTCCGGCTCGGCAGTCACCCTGGCGCCGGCCTGCTGCAGCGGCGCCACAAAGTTGATGTCGCGCAGCACCATACCGCCGCCAAGGCCCGCGGCCGGGTCAAAGTGGTAAGACGTGACAGCGCAGTTGGGCACATCGCCCATGCGGTCGATGTCCAGGATGGTCTGCTCGTCCATGTTCTCCAGGAGGTAGCGCGCGCAGTTGACGATGACCTGGTGCGCAATCACCACCACACGCCGCCCCGCATATTCCCTGTCCACCAGCTCCATGAGGCTGCGCAGGCGCAGGATGACGTCGCACCAGCTCTCGCCGCCCGGCGGGCGGAAGTAGAACTTGCCCACATGGCCGCGCTGTTCATGAAGCTCGGGGTGCCGCACCTTGATACCGTGGACCGTGAGCCGGTCAAGAATGCCGAACTCCTTTTCACGCAGGCGCTCGTCAAACCGCAACTCGGCCTTGCCATGCAGCCCTGCGCTCTGGAGCATGAACAGCGCGGTGTCGCGCGCGCGGACGTAGGGCGATGCCAGCACCACCTCGGGTTGCTCGGCTTCAGGCAACTGACCAATCCATGCGCCAAGCGCGTGGGCCTGCTCGGTTCCCAGATCGGAGAGCGGCGTGTCGATGTCGCGCATGGCGATGTCGATAACCGGGTGCCCGGCCGCCTCGGCCGCATCGCGCGCGATATTGCCGGCACTCTGGCCATGGCGCACGATCCACAGCGTCTGGGGCCACTTCTGGCTGGCTTGTGCGGCTGCGGCAGATGCGTGATGAAGCGTTGTGACGGAGGACATGTCCACAGACCTTAACGGCGTCGCGTCGCAGGCCCTGTCGGATGTCGCGGTGCACGGCTGTAGGAAACGGCTGGTAGGACGCGGCTGCGACGCGTCGGGGGCAACTCGCGAGTTGGCAGTTTGCCTCTACATGCCTGAGTCGGGTCCCGGCGAATTCAAAGTCGTTTCGTAGTCCTGTCCACCATAGAAAATGCCGATGATCGTGACTTGGTCAACACTCACATCAAAGGCAACCACCGTCCGGCCCTTGTAGTTCGTGATGCGCAAGCCCGGCCGGATGTCATTGCGGCAAGTCCCGCGCTCAGGAAAGGTGCACATACCTTCACAGTAGTCCACAATCGCGTTCGTGAATTGATCGGCCACCCGGGGCGATGCAGCGTCCGCAATGTAGGTATACAGCGCTTCAAGCTGATCGATCGACTCCGGGGTGAAGTAAACCGAATAGATGCGGTGAGG
Organism: uncultured Ramlibacter sp.; assembly: GCA_964519795.1. Classification (GTDB taxonomy): domain Bacteria; phylum Pseudomonadota; class Gammaproteobacteria; order Burkholderiales; family Burkholderiaceae_C; genus JACMQX01. The sequence continues at coordinate 6,672 of CAZFKW010000207.1, forward strand.
CATCAAGTCCTGGTTGTACGGACTTCGTGAAGCGACTTGAGTCGCGCTCGTGCCTTTGCTGCAGGGACCGCCCGGGAGGGGTCGGCTTTAACTGCATCATGAGCCGGCCCCACCTGTGTCCTCAGCCACTGCTCCATCGCTCGATCCCGTGCCATCAGAATACGCAGACCATCGCGGATGACTTCGCTCTCAGTCGCATAATCGCCAGATGCGACTTTGGCCTTGACCAGGCCGGCCATTTCAGTGGGCAGTGTGATGCTCAATTGCTGGGTAGTACGCATGCAAGTAATCCGGATCCAGGAATTTGGATAGGATTTAATCATACCCAGTTGCTTGCCGAGAGGCAACACAACAAAACCATGAACTCGTTCAACCTAAGCCCTTCGTGCAGTTCTCAGCCAGGTCCAGCGCAGGAACACCAGCGCGAAAGCGTCGCCAACCCCCGTCAGAATCAAGGCCAGCGCAACCATAGGCGCAACGTCGGGGCCAAGCCAGGGAACTGGCGACAGCAGAAGCCATGCGCCGGCGAGAAACATAACGAGGCCTGTGACGCCCAGAATGAGCAGCACCACGCGCTGGGGTGCCGCGAGGGCGGGCTGGGACTCTGCGGTGCGCAGGGCTTGTTCGGGGTTACGGAAGTCGACGGTCATGCCGCACTTTCACAAACCCGGCGCACCCTGTCAAGTGCCAGCGCCACTGGCAAGGCGCCTGAGTGAACC
>CAZFKW010000208.1:0-7342 GCA_964519795.1 uncultured Ramlibacter sp.
CTTGGGCGGCAGCGGCATGTTGCCGACCTCGGCCATGCCGGGGTAGCCCTTGGGGCCGCAGTTCTTGAGCACCATGACGCAGGTCTCGTCGATGTCCAGGTCCTCATCGTCAATGCGCTTGTGGAAGTCTTCAATGTTTTCAAACACGACAGCGCGGCCCTTGTGTACCATCAGCTGCGGCGTGGCCGCGCTGGGCTTGATGACGGCGCCGCGCGGCGCGAGGTTCCCGCGCAGGATGGCGATGCCTGCCTTGTCCTTGAAAGGTGCATTGAAGGGCTGGATGACCTCCGTGTTGTAGTTCTGCGCATCGGCAATGTTCTCGGCAACCGTTTTGCCGGTGGAAGTGACATGGTCCGTATGCAGCAGGTGGGCGATTTCCTTCATGACAACCGGCAGGCCGCCGGCGTAGCAGAAGTCTTCCATCAGGTGCTTGCCGGAGGGCTGCAGGTTCACGAGGCAGGGCAGTTCGCTGGCGAGGCGGTCAAAGTCTTCCAGCTCCAGCTTGACGCCGATGCGCCCGGCAATCGCAATCAGGTGAATGACGGCATTGGTCGAGCCGCCGATGGCGGCCAGCGTCCTGATGGCGTTCTCGAAGGCCTGGCGTGTGAGAATCTTTGACAGCACCTGGTCTTCATGCACCATGTCCACGATGCGTCGGCCGGCCATGCGGGCAAGCACATTGCGCCGGCCGTCCACCGCAGGGTAGGCCGCATTGCCAGGCAGGCCGACACCCAGGGCTTCCACCATGCTGGCCATGGTGGAGGCCGTGCCCATGGTCATGCAGTGGCCGTGGCTGCGGTGCATGCAGCTCTCGGCCTCAAAGAAGTCAGCCAGCTTCAGCGTGCCGGCGCGGACCTGCTCGCTCATGCTCCAGACGCCAGTGCCAGAGCCGAGTTCCTGGCCACGCCACTTGCCATTGAGCATGGGGCCGCCGCTCACGCCAATCGTTGGCAGGTCGGCGCTGGAGGCGCCCATCAGCAGGGAAGGCGTGGTCTTGTCGCAGCCCATGAGCAGCACGACGCCGTCAATCGGATTGCCCCGGATGCTTTCTTCCACGTCCATCGACGCCAGGTTGCGGTAAAGCATGGCCGTGGGCCGCAGCAGCGTCTCGCCCAGTGACATGACGGGAAACTCCAGCGGGAAGCCGCCAGCCTCGTACACACCGATCTTCACCTGTTCGGCGATGGTGCGGAAGTGGCTGTTGCAGGGCGTCAGTTCGCTGAAGGTATTGCAGATGCCAATGACGGGCCGTCCGTCAAACTGGTCATGCGGCACACCTTTGCCTTTGACCCAGCTGCGGTAGGCAAAGCCGTCGCGGTCCTGTCGGCCGAACCATTGCTGGCTGCGGAGTTCACTGGATGGTTTCTTCTTGGGGGCGCTGGTCATAGGGGAAAGTCCTGAATGGGTAAACATATTATCGTCATACCATTGGCGCGAATTTCTCAGTGGAAACCATGACCCCCAGCCAAGACCTTCCCGCATTGCTTGCCGTTGCCAAGACCCCGCCTCCCATGCTGGAGGCCATGAAAGGCCGGTTCACGGTGTACCAGCAACTGCATGAGACCGACCCTGCCGCTTTCGCCAGGGTCGCAGGCAGCATCCGGGGCGTGTGCGGCGGTGGCGAGTCAAAGGTCACAGCCGCCATCATGGCGCAGTTGCCGGCGCTGGAGATCGTCTCCATCATGGGCGTAGGCTATGACGGTGTGGACGTCAACGCCGCCAGGGCGCGGAACGTGCCCGTCACGCACACCCCGGGCGTGCTCAACGATGATGTGGCAGACCTCGCCATCGCACTCATGCTGTCAGTGGCGCGCCGCATTCCGCAGGCCGACCGCTACCTGCGCGCAGGCCGCTGGGCCACTGAAGGCAACCTGCCACTGGCTACCAAGGTGTCGGGCGCCCGGCTGGGCGTCGTCGGCCTGGGCCGCATCGGCCAGGCCATCGCCACACGCGCTGAAGCCTTCGGCATGTCCATTGCCTACAACACGCGCACGCAAAAGCCCGGCCTGCCTTACACCTACTACGCAAGCGTGAATGAGCTGGCTGCGAACGTCGATTTCCTGGTGGCGATCACGCCGGGCGGCGCAGGCACGCGGCACCTCATCAATGCAGACGTCCTGCGGGCGCTCGGACCGCAGGGGTATTTCATCAACGTGGCGCGTGGCTCCGTGGCTGACGAGGCGGCCCTGATCGACGCGCTCAAAAGCGGCACCATTGCCGGTGCCGGCCTGGATGTCTTTGTCGACGAGCCGAACGTACCGGAAGCACTGCGCGTGCTGGACAACGTGGTGCTCACACCCCACATGGCCAGCGCCACCGGCCAGACCCGCAAGGCGATGGCGCAGCTGGCCGTTGACAACCTGCTCGCATGCTTTGGCGGACAGCCACTGCCCAGCGCGGTGCCCGAATGCCAGTGAATCCTCCCTGAAGCCCCGACATGACCACCTTCACCAAAGTCATCCTCTACACCGGTGCCGACGGCCGCGCCGCATTCCGCGAAGAACCCCTGGCGCTCAATGAAGGCACGCCGCAGTCCATGCTGTCAGCGCTGATGCCCTCCGGCGGACTGCAACTGCGCCACAGCCCGGTCGGTTTCCGCAGCCAGTTCCACTGCACCGGCGCGCCGCAGTGGGTGTTCATCCTGGGCGGCGAGATGGAGATCGGCCTGCAGGGCGGTGAGTCGCGCATCTTCAGGCCCGGCGAGCATTTCTACTCAGCCGACCATTTGCCGGAGGGGACCACGTTCGACCCTTCGATCCACGGCCACTGGAGCCGTCAGCATGGACCGGACCCGCTTGTCACGCTGTTCGTGCGCGGTTAAAGGCAGATTCCATGATCAAGAACGTCCACGGCAACACGGTTGATCATCTTGGCGAGGCCATCGTTGCAGGCCGCTATGTGACCGGCATGTCGATCCCGCCCGAACCCCTGCTCTGCGAGGAGCTGGGCGTGAGCCGTACCGTCGTGCGCGAGGCGGTCAAGTCGCTGATTGCCAAGGGCTTGCTGACCACCGGCCCCAAGGTCGGCACCAAGGTGCTCCCTGAAGGGGAATGGAACTGGTTTGACCCCGACGTGATCGCCTGGCAGTCCAAGGCGGGCCTCACGCCCGAGTTCCTGCGCGACCTGCAGGAGTTGCGCCGCGTCATGGAGCCGGCCGCAGTGCGAATGGCGGCCGAGCGCATCACTGATCCGGAGATTGCCGAGATTGAAGCTGCATTCGCCGGCATGAAGCGTGCGGTGGAGAACGGTGGCGACTATGTCACCTACGACCTGCGCTTTCACCAGGGCCTTCTGCGTGCCGCAAAGAACCGCATGGTGGTGCAGATGAGCAAGGTCCTGAGCGCATTGCTGCGTACCAGCTTCGAGATTTCCACCACCCGCAAGGACGGGCCGCTGCGCTCGCTGCCCCTGCACCGCGAAGTGCTCGATGCCGTCATCGCCCGGGACCCGGCGCGCGCCGAAAAGGCCGTGCTGGTCCTGATCGACGGCGCCCGCGAGGACATCGAACTGGTGCTGGCCTCGCGCCGCCGCCTGCCCCAGCTGAGCCTGCCGGCCAGGCAGCTCAAGGCTTCCTGAAGCGACGCACCCGGGCATCCAATGAAGATCGTCAAAACATCGATCAACTTGTTCTTCAGGCTGCTGGAGCTGCTTGTCGTCGTCTGCATGGTCGCCATGGTCATCATGGTCTTTGGCAACGTCGTACTCCGCTACGGTTTCAACTCGGGCATCACCGTGTCCGACGAAATGTCGCGCTACTGCTTCATCTGGCTGACCTACATCGGCGCCATGATCGCCATGCGCGAGAAGGGCCACCTGGGTGTGGACACGCTGGTCAAGCACCTGCCGGTCCTCGGCAAGAAGTTCTGCCTGTTCCTGAGCGAAGCGCTCATGCTGTTTTGCAACGTGCTGTTTTTCATGGGCACCTGGCAGATGCACGACCTGCAGGTGACCAATGTGTCGCCGGTGGTGGGCATCTCGATGATCTGGATATACGGCATTGGCTACGTCGTCGCCGTTGTAATGGCGCTGTTCAACCTGGACGTGTTGTGGCGCCTGGTGACCGGCCAGCTCGCCGAAGATGAGCTGGTGCAGGTCGTGGACTCGGAAGACGTGGCACCGCCTGAGGTGCTGGGCACGCCGCCTGCGTCCGGATCGGGGGCGCGCCAATGACCGTCGCCGTCTTTGTCCTGAGCCTGCTGGCGGCCATGGCCATCGGCATGCCCATTGCCTATTCGCTGCTGGTCTGCGGTGTGTCGCTGATGGCGTACATGGCGGCGACCGGCGGGCTGCCGGCTTTTGACAGCCAGATCATTGCGCAGCGGTTTGTTGATGGCGCAGACAACTTCCCGTTGCTGGCCGTGCCCTTCTTCCTGCTGGCAGGAGAGTTCATGAACGCAGGCGGCCTGTCGCGGCGCATTGTGGACATGGCCATGGCCTGGGTGGGCCACTTCCGCGGCGGGCTGGGCTATGTCGCCGTGATTGCCGCCATCATCATGGCCTCGTTGTCGGGCTCGGCCGTGGCAGACACGGCGGCGCTGGCTGCGCTGCTGATACCAATGATGAAGGCGGCGGGCTACCAGGTGAACCGCTCCGCCGGCCTGATTGCCGCCGGCGGCATCATCGCGCCAGTGATCCCGCCGTCCATCGGCTTCATCATCTTCGGCGTTGCCGGCAATGTGTCGATCACCAAGCTGTTCCTTGCGGGAATCGTGCCCGGCATCATGATGGGTCTGGCCATTGGCATCACCTGGTGGTTTGTGGCCCGTCGTGACAATGTGCTTGCCGCACCCCGCATGCCCATGGCCGGGCGGCTTCGTGTGACGGCGCGCGGCGGATTTGCGCTGGCGCTGCCTGTGGTCATCCTCGGAGGCATGAAGGCCGGCGTTTTCACGCCCACCGAAGCGGCCGTCGTGGCTGCCGTGTACAGCTTCATCGTGGGCATGTTCATCTACCGCGAGCTCAAGTGGAGCATGCTCTACCAGCTGGTGCTGTCCGCCGGCAAGACAACGTCGGTGGTGATGTTTCTTGTTGCCGCGGCGATGGTGAGCGCATGGCTGATCACCGTGGCCAACATACCCGCCGAGGTCGCGAACCTGCTTCAGCCTTTCATGGACAACAGGATACTGCTGATGTTCATGATGATGGTGCTGATCATTGTTGTGGGCACCGCGCTCGACTTCACGCCTACGGTCCTCATCCTGACGCCCGTGCTGATGCCGGTCGTCATCAAGGCCGGCATCGACCCGGTGTACTTTGGCGTCATGTTCATCATGAACAACGCCATCGGGTTGATCACACCGCCGGTGGGCACTGTGCTCAACGTCGTATCCGGCGTTGCCCGCATCACCATGGACGATGCCTTCAAGGGCGTCATGCCTTTCCTGCTGGCCCAGGTTGCGGTGCTGTTCCTGCTGGTGCTGTTCCCCGAAATTGTTCTCGTCCCCCTCAAGTGGTGGATGAAATGAAGAGTTCCCTCACCCTGTCTATCAAAAGGAGACAACCATGTTGAAACGCAGAACCCTCGTCAACCTGCTCGCCGGCGCATCGCTGCTGGTGGCTACTTCCGCATTTGCGCAGTTTGCCGACCGCACCATCAAGTTCACCAATGGCGTGAACGAAGACCATCCGGTCGGCCTCGGCGTCAAGAAGATGCAGGAAGTGCTGGCAGCCAGGACCGGCGGCAAGATGAAGATCGTTGCCTTCTGGGGCGGCTCGGCCGGCGGCGACCTGCAGGCCACGCAGGCGCTGCGCGCAGGCACGCAGGAGATGGTGTGCACCTCCAGCTCGCCGCTCGTGGGCATCGTCAAGGAACTGGGCGTGTTCGACCTGCCGTTCCTCTTTGCCAACGAGAAAGAGGCTGACGCCGTGCTCGACGGCCCGGCAGGCGCCTACTTCAACAAAAAGCTTGAAGAAGCCGGCCTCGTGAACCTGGCCTACTGGGAGAACGGCTTCCGCAACCTGACCAACAGCAAGCGTGCTGTTGCCAAGGTTGAGGATTTTGACGGCGTCAAGGTCCGCGTGATGCAGAACAATATTTTCCTGGACACCTTCAAGACGCTGGGCACCAACGCTGTGCCCATGGCCTTCGGCGAGGTGTTCACCGCGCTTGAAACCAAGACCATTGACGGCCAGGAGAACCCCTTCGTGACCATCGAGACCTCCAAGTTCAACGAGGTGCAGAAGTACCTGAGCGTCACGCGCCATGCCTACACGCCGTTCCTGATCCTCTACAGCAAGAAGCTGTGGGACCAGCTGAACCCGCAGGAGCAGGCTGTTCTGCGCGAAGCCGCCATGGAAGGCCAGAAGGTGGAGCGCGCCGCCAACCGCACGCTCAACGAGAAGTCCCTCGCCAGCCTGAAGGCCAAGGGCATGCTTGTGAATGATGTGACGCCTGCCGAGCAGCGCCGCATGTTCGAGAAGGTCAAGCCGGTGTACGAGAAGAACGTGCCGACCATTGGTGCAGAAGCCGTGAACATCGTGCTGGAGTCGCTGAAGAAGGCGCGCGGCGGCTGATCTTTTCCCATGAAAGGCCCCTTTCCGCGCCAGTAGCGGGGAGGGGCTTTTTTCATCAGGCGCATGTTTGCTCCCGATCACACATGACGATCTCACCCTGAAGCTCACCTCATGAAAATCACCAAGGTCGAAACCGTCCGGCTGGGCGAGTTTCCCAACATCATCTGGATCCGCATTCATACCGACGAGGGCCTCACCGGCCTGGGCGAGACTTTCATGGGCGCGCAGGCGGTGGAGGCCTATATCCATGAATGGGCAGGCCCCAAGCTGATCGGCAAGGACCCGCTGGCCATCGAGGCGCGCAACCGCGAACTCACGGGGTACCTGGGCTGGCGCGGCTCCGGTGTGGAGACGCGCGGCAACTCGGCCGTGGACATTGCGCTGTGGGACATCTTCGGCAAGGCCGCAGGCATGCCGGTGCACACGGCGCTGGGCGGCAAGAGCCGCGACAGCATACGCATCTACAACACCTGCGCCGGCTACCAGTACGTGCGCGACACCACCAACCAGAGCACCTCCAACTGGGGCCTGGGCAACAACAACGGTCCCTATGAAGATTTGCAAGGCTTCCTGCACCACGCGGACGAGCTGGCGGAGTCGCTGCTGTCCGAGGACATCACCGCGATGAAGATCTGGCCGTTTGACCCGGCCGCCGAGAAGAGTGACGGCCAGTACATCAGCAATGAAGACCTGGACCTGGCGCTGGAGCCGTTCCGCAAGATCCGCAACGCGGTGGGCGGCAAGATGGACATCATGGTCGAGTTCCACAGCCTGTGGCGCCTGCCCATGGCGCAGAAGATTGCACGGGCGCTGAAGCCCTTCAATACCT
>CAZFKW010000209.1:0-7311 GCA_964519795.1 uncultured Ramlibacter sp.
CTACGCGGCCTTCAAGTTCTTCCTGTACACGCTGCTCGGCTCGCTGCTGATGCTGATTGCGCTGATCTTCCTGTACACCAAGTCTGGCGGCAGCTTCGACATCGCCACCTGGCACAAGCTGCCCCTGGGCAGCACGGCGCAGACGCTTTTGTTCTTTGCTTTCTTTTCGGCCTTTGCGGTCAAGGTGCCGATGTTCCCGGTGCATACCTGGCTGCCCGATGTGCACGTTGAGGCGCCGACCGGTGGCTCGGCCGTTCTGGCGGCCATCATGCTCAAGCTTGGGGCATATGGTTTCCTGCGCTTTTCCATGCCCATCGCGCCCGATGCGTCCCAGGAGTGGGCCTGGCTGATGATCGCCCTGTCCGTCATTGCGGTCGTGTATGTGGGCTTGGTGGCCATGGTCCAGCAGGACATGAAGAAGCTGGTGGCCTATTCATCCGTCGCCCACATGGGCTTTGTCACCCTGGGTTTTTTCATTTTCAACGATCTGGGCGTGTCCGGTGGGCTGGTGCAGATGATTGCGCACGGTTTTGTTTCGGGCGCCATGTTCCTGTGTATTGGTGTTCTGTATGACCGCGTGCATTCACGCGAGATTGCCAGCTACGGCGGGGTGGTGAACACAATGCCGAAGTTTGCTGCTTTTGCCTTGCTGTTCGCCATGGCCAATTGCGGCCTGCCCGCGACGGCCGGCTTCGTGGGGGAATGGATGGTGATCCTGGGGGCCGTGAAGGCCAACTTCTGGCTGGGCTTTGCTGCTGCCTCGGCACTGATCTTCGGCGCCGCCTACACGCTGTGGATGTACAAGCGTGTTTACCTGGGCCCTGTGACCAATGATGATGTCAAGGGCCTCACTGACATCAACAGCCGCGAGTTCCTGATGCTCTCGCTGCTGGCCATTGCCGTGCTCTGGATGGGCGTGTATCCCAAGCCTTTCACCGATGTGATGGACACCTCTGTAGCCGACCTGCTCAAGCATGTGGCCGAATCCAAATTGAAGTGACTGACTGACGTGAAAAACAAAGCGAGTATGACAAGATGATCGACAAATCAAGCTGGATCGCGGCTTACCCCGAGATCTTCCTGCTGGCCATGGCCTGCGTGATTTCGCTGGTTGACCTCGCCGTCACCAGCCCGCGCCGCACGCTGACCTATGTGCTCACGCTTGTCACACTCGGCGTCGTGGCCTTGATGCAGGCCTTTTATGCAGGTGCGGAAACATCCCTGTACGGCTTTGGCGACATGATCGTCAGCGACCCCATGGGCAACCTGCTGAAGTGCTTCGCGACAATCGCGGTGATGGTGACACTCGTCTATGGCCGTCCCTATTCCAGCGACCGCGGCATGCTGCGCGGTGGCGAGATGTTCACGCTTTCCATGTTCGCGCTGCTGGGCATGTTCGTGATGATCTCGGGCAACAACTTCCTGGTGATTTACATGGGTCTGGAACTGCTGACGCTGTCCAGCTACGCGCTGGTTGCCCTGAGGCGGGACAACGCTACGGCGACCGAAGCCGCCATGAAGTACTTTGTGCTGGGCGCCCTTGCCAGCGGTTTCCTGCTTTACGGCCTGTCCATGCTCTATGGCGCAACCGGGTCCCTGGAGATCGGCGAAGTCTTCAAGGCGGTGAACTCCGGCGACATCAAGCACCAGGTGCTGGTGTTCGGCCTTGTTTTCATCGTGGCCGGGCTGGCGTTCAAGCTGGGGGCGGCGCCTTTTCACATGTGGATACCCGATGTGTACCAGGGCGCGCCAACTTCCGTGACGCTGATGATCGGTGGCGCACCCAAGCTTGCTGCCTTTGCAATCATGATGCGCCTGCTGGTTGAGGGCCTGCTGCCGCTGGCGATTGACTGGCAGCAGATGCTGGCCATCATGGCCGTCGGTTCGCTGCTGGTCGGGAACCTGGCTGCCATCGCACAGACCAACCTCAAGCGCATGCTGGCGTATTCAACGATTTCGCAGATGGGCTTCGTGCTGCTGGGGCTGATGTCGGGCGTGGTCAATGGAAATGTGCTGTCTGCGGAAACGGCCTACAGCGCGGCCATGTTCTATATCGTGACCTATGTGCTGACCACGCTGGGAGCCTTCGGCATCATCCTGCTGCTGGCGCGTGAAGGCTTCGAGAGCGAAGAGATATCGGACCTTGCCGGCCTGAACCAGCGCAGCCCCCTGTATGCCGGGGTGATGGCCGTGTGCCTGTTCTCGCTGGCCGGCCTCCCGCCGCTGGTGGGCTTCTATGCCAAGCTGGCCGTCCTGCAGGCGCTGGTTGCTTCGGGCCAGGCCGTGCACATTGCGCTGGCAGTGTTTGCGGTGCTGATGTCGCTGATCGGGGCGTTCTACTACCTGCGTGTGGTCAAGGTCATGTACTTTGACCGGCCGATCACCGCCACCACGGTTTCAGCGCCGGCGGATGTGCGCATCGTGCTGTCGATCAATGGTGCGCTGATCCTTGTGCTGGGTCTCCTGCCCGGAGGCCTGATGACGCTGTGCGCGCAGGCCATCGTCAAGACCCTGGGAACCTGACGCCTGTTCAGGAGTCATATCCCGCGTGTCCCAAACCATTTCCATCTGGCTGGTGTTGCTGGTGGCGTTCTGCGCTGCCAACCTGCCGTTCGTGAGCCAGCGCATCATGGCCATCATTCCGGTGGCCACGCCCAAGAACCTCGGCATCCGGCTGCTGGAGCTTGTCGGCTTCTATTTCCTTGCCGGGGGATTCGGTCTCCTGCTTGAAAGGCGGGCAGGCCAGATCGCAGCGCAAGGCTGGGAGTTTTATGCCGTGACAGGCGCGCTGTTCATCACGCTGTCCTTTCCAGGCTTTGTCTGGCGCTACCTGCTCAAGCACCGTGACTGACCCGCTCACCCCTGTTGCCGACTCCCATCTGGTCGAGATCAGGACAGGCAGCAAGGAGCTGCTCAAGGGACATTTCCTGCATGCGTTCCGCGACACGGTAAGGCTGCCAGACGGTGGCAGCGCCACCCGCGAGTACGTGGTTCATCCGGGGGCGGTCATGGTGATCCCTCTGCTGGACGATGGGCGCGTGTTGCTGGAGCGGCAGTTCCGCTACCCTGTGCAGCGGGTGATGGTTGAGTTTCCAGCGGGAAAGATTGATCCGGGCGAAGACCGGCTGGTGTGCGCCAGGCGTGAGTTGCTGGAAGAGACTGGCTACACGGCGCACGAGTGGGCGCATGCAGGCGTATTGCACCCTGTCATTTCGTACTCCACTGAATTCATTGACATCTGGTTTGCGCGCGGTCTTGTGGCGGGCGAACGCAAGCTGGATGACGGCGAGTTCCTGGAGGTTTTCACGGCCACCCCTGATAAGCTGCTGGAGTGGTGTCGCCATGGCAAGGTGACCGATGCGAAGACCCTGACTGGCGCGCTGTGGCTGCAGAACGTCCTGTCAGGCGCATGGCCTTTGCAGTGGCGCGCATAATTTGGCCATGACCTGTACGCACGTCCGCTTCACGGAACGCATTTGTGCCCTTCCGGGCAAGTGATGGCGCCATGAAAGTCCTGAACCTCCAGTGCTCACACCAGCACAACTTCGAGGGTTGGTTCGCGTCTGAAGACGACTTCCAGAGCCAGCTTGGCCGCAAGCTGGTGGAGTGCCCGATGTGTGGGGACTCCGGCATTACCAAGATGCTCAGCGCGCCGCGGCTGAATCTGGGAGCCTCTGCACCCGAGCCACAGAAGCAGGAAGTCGTGGCGGCGCCGGATGCGACCATGCAGGCTGCCTGGGTGCAGATGGTGCGTCAGGTCATGGCCAATACGGAAGACGTCGGCGAGAAGTTCCCGGAAGAAGCGCGGAGGATTCACTATGGTGAGGCCGAGGAGCGCGGCATCCGGGGGCAGGCTTCTGTGGCGGAGACTGAGGCGCTGATTGAAGAGGGCATTGGCGTGTTGCCATTGCCCGTGCCCAAGGCGCTCAAGGGTACGTTGCAGTAGCCCCACCCACGGTTGTCATCCCGGACTTGATCCGGGATCCATGTTTGCTGGCCGGAGTCCACGCCAACGTTGCCGCAGGATCAGGCGGCCAGGGCGCTCTTCTCCGCCCACCAGATCCGGGTGGTGTTTTTGGCTTCTTCAGTCCATGAATTGCAGGGATGCGAGGCGTGCATAGACGCCGCTGGCTGCCATCAATGCTTCATGCGTTCCCTGCTCAACGATCTGCCCGTGGTCCATCACGATGATTCGATCGGCCTGCTGGACCGTGGCCAGGCGGTGGGCGATGACCAGCGTGGTACGGTTGCGCATGGCGGACTCCAGCGCGGCCTGCACCATGCGCTCGCTCTCGGCATCCAGGGCGCTGGTGGCCTCGTCCAGCAGCAGTAGCGGGGGGTTCTTAAGCATGGCGCGGGCGATGGCGATGCGCTGGCGTTGTCCGCCTGACAGGCGTACACCGCGCTCGCCCAGGAAGGTGCTGTAGCCCTCCGGCAGGGCCAGGATGAACTCATTGGCAAAGGCGGCCAGTGCCGCGGCCCTGACCTCATCATCGGTCGCGCCCGGTTTGCCATACCGGATGTTTTCCATGGCACTTGCCGAGAAGATCACTGCGTCCTGCGGCACGATGCCGATGCGCTCGCGCAGGTCCTGAAGTGCCATGTCGCGGGTCGCGACGCCGTCCAGGCGGATCACACCCGCCGCGGGGTCATAGAAGCGCAGCAGCAGCTGGAACACCGTGCTCTTGCCGGCGCCACTGGCGCCCACCAGAGCCACCGTTTCGCCGGGTGCGACGCTGAGGCTGAATCCTGACAATGCTGCCGTGGCTGGTCGTGATGGATAGTGGAAGGTCACCGCCTCGAAGCTGACCGAGCTGCCAGCGTCCGTCGCGGGCAAGGCCAGGGGCTGCATCGGCGACTGGATGGGTGAGCGCATTTCCAGCAGTTCCATGAGCCGCTCGGTGGCACCGGCTGCGCGCAGCAGGTCACCATAGACCTCACCCAATACCGCAGCGGCGCTGGCAAGGATGATGACGTACACCACCGTCTGGCCCAGATGGCCGGCGGTGATCTTGCCGGCCATGACGGCCTGTGTGCCCTGGAACAGGCCCCACAGGAGGGCGGCCGAGGTGGCGATGATGATGAAGGCGACCAAGGCTGACCGTGCCTTGGTGCGGCGCACGGCGGTCTTGAAGGCGTTGTCTGTGGAAACGTCAAAACGCGCCGACTCGCGCCCCTCGGCGGTGTAGCTTTGCACCACCGGGATGGCGTTGAGCACTTCGGCCGCGATGGCGCTGGAATCGGCGACCCGGTCCTGGCTGGCGCGCGAGAGCTTGCGCACGCGGCGGCCGAACCACATGCTGGGCAGCACGATCAGGACCAGGATTCCGAGTACCTGCGTCATGACGTACGGGTTGGTCCAGACCAGCATGGCCAGTGCGCCCGTGCCCATGACGGCATTGCGCAGGCCCATGCTGAGCGACGAACCCACCACGGTCTGCACGAGCGTAGTGTCAGATGTCAGGCGTGACAGCACCTCGCCGGTCTGGGTGGTCTCGAAGAATTCAGGGCTTTGCCGCAGTACATGGCGGTAAACCGCGTTGCGCAGGTCAGCCGTGACGCGTTCGCCCAGCCAGCTGACCATGTAGAAGCGCGCCGCCGAGAAGAGGCCCAGAGCGACCGCCACTGCGAAGAGCTCGAAGAAGTGCTCGCGCAGCGCCATGACCTGCGCCCCCTTGTCGGTGACGGCGAGACCGCCGTCGATCAGGCCGCGCAGCGCCACCGGGAAGACCAGCGTCGCCACGGCCGCCATGACGAGGAAGAACATTGCCAGCAGGATCCGCCCCCGGTAGGGTCTGAGGAAGGGGGTGAGGCCGGAGAGGGATTTGGGCGAACCCTTGGGGGTGTCGCGGGTGATGGTTGCCATGGTGAGAGTGTAGGACCGAAGTGCAGGGCGGGCATCACGCGCCTACACTGTCATCCACTCCTGGTTGCCAAATTCCCCATGCCGCGCCCATCCACCGAACGCCCCGCCGCCGCCATGCTGACCGGGCAGGTGCTGAGCATGCTGGGCATGTCCACCTATGCGGTGCTGTTGCCGCTGCTTCAGCGGCAGTGGGGCATGTCCAACTCCGAGGCAGGCCTGATCGGCAGCGGCTTCTTCCTGGGTTACATCTGCACCGTCACGTTCTGGTCCACGCTGACGGACCGGATGGACGCCCGGCGCATCTATGTGGCGGGCTGCGTGCTGGCCAGTGCCGGCCTGTTGCTGTTCGGGCTGGTGGCCGACGGCTTCTGGCTGGCCATGGTGGGGCACATGCTCTATGGCGTGGGTGTGTCGGCGGCCTACATGCCGGGCCTGAAGATCCTGTCTGACAGGTACCAGGGGCCGCGCCAGAGCCGGGTTTATTCCTTCTACACGGCTTTCTATGGCCTTGGGGCTGCCATTTCGCTGGCGACGACGCAATGGCTGGCCGATACCTGGGGCTGGCGCGCCGCCTTCGGCTTTGCCGGCGTTGGCCCCCTGGTCGCCATTGTCCTTGTGCTCGCATGGACACGCGCATTGCCGACAGCCCAAGGCACCCCAAGCCACCGGGCAAGCTGGCGTGACGCGCTCCCGCTGCATGCCTGGGCTGTGGTCTGGCGCCAGCCGCGCAGCCGCGTTTTCATCATCGGCTATGCGCTGCATTGCCTGGAGATGTTCGGCGCGCGCGCCTGGCTTGTCGCCTTTCTGGTGTTTGCAGGCGGCGCTGCGGCGGGGCAGGCGGGCGGTTCCTCGCTGCCCTGGAGCGCGGGCGCGATCGCGGCAGTGGTGAGTCTTGGATCTGTTGGCGCCTCCATCCTGGGCAACGAAGCGGCGCTGCGTGTCGGTCGCGAGCGCTGGATCAGGTGGGTGATGCTGGTGTCGAGCCTGCTGGGCATCGCCATGGCGGTCTGCGCGGCTTCGCCCTGGCCATTGCTGCTGGCGCTGGTTGCCCTGTACACACTGGCCGTGATGGCGGAGTCAGCCACGCTGACGGCGGGCCTGGTCGAGGCCTCCGACGCCTCGTATCGTGGCGCCGCGCTGGGGCTGTATTCGCTCGCAGGGTTTGGTGGCGGCATGCTCGGCCCGACGCTGTTCGGGCTGGCCCTCGACGCCTCCGGCGGCGGAGCCGCAACTGCCTCCTGGGTCGCCGGGTTCGCCGCGCTGGGCGCGGGATGTTTCGTGTTCGCGCTGCTGCAGTTCTACAGGCGCAGTGGCCGCGCGTAGCCGGTCATCTCCAGGTAGCCGCGCCCCACGCGCCTGCCATTGCTGTCAATCAGGTCACTCAGGCCTTCCCAGTAGATGGCGCCAGTGGAGCCGCGGCTGTCGAGTTCCTGGTTGTCAATGAC
>CAZFKW010000210.1:0-7294 GCA_964519795.1 uncultured Ramlibacter sp.
GCCCAGCTGTGGACCGACTTCCAGCAGACCGGCATCTCGGTGGCACGCCTTGGGGACATCCTGAACACCCGGACCGAAGTCCTGCCCAGCAGCGCCGCGCAGCTGCTGCCCATCAAGGGCAACATCACCCTGGAGGGCATCAGCTTTCGCTACAACCCCACCTCCGCCCTGGTCCTGAAGAACGTCAGCCTGCAGCTGAAGCCCGGCGAAGTCATTGGCATCGTCGGTCAGTCCGGCTCCGGCAAGAGTACCCTCACCAAGCTGATCCAGCGCCTGTACACCCCCGAGGGCGGCAGGGTGCTGGTAGACGGCATAGACATCAGCCTGGTGGACGCCTCGCAATTGCGAAGGCAGGTTGGCGTGGTCATGCAGGACAACCAGCTGTTCAACCGCAGCGTGCGCGGCAACATAGCCGTGGCCGACCCGGCAGCGCCGATAGAAGCCGTCATCCGCGCGGCCCAGCTGTCAGGTGCCCATGACTTCATCAGCCAGATGCCTGAAGGGTACGACACCATGGTGGGCGAGCTTGGGTCGTCCGTCTCGGGCGGCCAGAGGCAGCGCATTGCCATAGCGCGGGCGCTGTTCACCAACCCGCGCATCCTGATCCTGGACGAAGCCACGAGTGCGCTGGACTACGAAAGCGAAGCCGTGCTTCACCGCAACATGCGGCACATCTGCAAAGGGCGCACGGTGCTGATCATTGCCCACAAATACAGCGCAGTGCGCCATGCCAACCGCATCATCGTCATCGACAAAGGCGAAATCGCGGAAGCCGGCTCGCACGATGAGCTGATGAAGATAGACAAGGGTTTGTACGCCAAGGGCTGGAGGGAGCAGATGGCCGTGATGACGGGAGACGGCCCCAGCGCCGGGCCGGCCCAAGGAGTGCCGACATGAGCGACACCACACACAGTGGTCGCACAAGCGATAACACACCCGGTGGTCGCACTACCGATGCCACCCCCGCTGGGCACACGACCGATACCCCACCCCGTGAGCGCATGACCGATCCCACCCCCGTTCGGGCTGAGCCTGTCGAAGCCCCCGCCACCCAACTCCGCCATCCAGCCTTCGACCTCCTCACCAAATACAAAGCCATCTTCGGCGCCGCATGGACCCACCGTCACGAACTGGCCGGCCCCAAACGCCTGGCAGATGAAGCCGCCTTCCTGCCCGCAGCCCTGAGCCTGCAAGACACCCCGGTCCACCCGGCCCCCAGACGCTTCGCCTACGCCATCATGACCCTCTTCGTCATAGCCGTGGCCTGGGCCATCTTCGGCAAGATCGACATCGTGGCCGTGGCACCCGGAAGAGTGGTAGTCAGCGAGAGAACCAAACTCATCCAGCCGCTGGAGCGCAGCGTGGTCAAACGCATTCTGGTCAAGGATGGAGACCGGGTAGTCGCCGGCCAGGCCCTGGTGGAACTGGACCCAACAGCCGCCAATGCAGACAAGGCCAATGTGGATGAGCAACTCAAGGCCACAGTGTCAGACGTGCTGAGGGCAAGAACCCTGCTGCAAGCCCTGACCAACACCAACCAGACCCACACAGCAGCAACCCCGGCAGCCACCTACCCGGCAACCTGGACCTCCGAGGAAACAACCTCAGCCAAAGCCCAGCTGCAAGCCGAATGGAGCGACATCACCGCCAAGCTCGCCAAGCTGGGCGCAGAGGTGAGCAGAAGGCAAGCCGAGATAGCGACAGTGAAGGAAATGGTGGCCAAGCTCGAAACCACCGTCCCCCTGGCCAAAAAGCGTGAAGACGACTTCAACAAGCTGGCAGAGCAAGGCTTCATGTCTGGCCACGCCGGCCAGGACAGAACCCGCGAGAGGATTGAATTGGAGCGCGACCTGGCCACACAGAAGGCAAGACTCGCAGAAACCCAGGCAACCCTCAAGGAAAGCGAGAACGCCCGAACGGCCTACCTGGCTGAAACCCGCAGGACGCTGTATGAACGCGAAGCCAACGCAGACCTCAAGCGCCAAGCCGCCACACAGGAGCAGGCCAAGGCCACCCAGCGCGAAAAGCTGACCACGCTGACAGCGCCTGTAGCCGGCATCGTGCAGCAGCTGGCCGTCCACACCGCTGGCGGCGTCGTCACAGAGGCGCAACCCATCATGGTGATAGTGCCCGAAGGCGCTCAGGTCACAGCCGAGGTAACGCTGGAGAACAAGGACATCGGCTTCGTCAACCCGGGCCAGGAAGTGGCCATCAAGCTGGAGACCTTTCCGTACACGCGCTACGGCACGGTGGAGGGCAAGGTGAACATGGTGACGGCCGATGCGGTGAATGACGAGAAACGCGGAGCCATCTTCCCGGTGACGCTGACGCTAGGCAAAGGCGCGATTAATGTGGATGGGAAGATGATCCGGCTGAGCCCAGGGATGAATCTGACGGCGGAGATCAAGACCGGGCAGAGGCGGGTGATTGAGTACTTGCTCAGTCCGATTCAGCGGGCTGGGAACGAGAGTTTGAGGGAGCGATGAGCTCGCACTTCGATCAGCCTGTATGCGCTATTTTTCAAGGAGTTGAATATGAATGTAGATGAGAAATTCCCAGTATTTTTTGCCCCGAACACGCCAACCGTTGGCAATCAGACTAGAGGCGTGGTGCACAAGAGGGGGCAACTAAAAACGGGTGCTTGGGAGCTTTGAAATGCGAGTAGTCCGAGCCTTTGGCCAACTGAGTCTGTCTTTGTTGCTTGCAGTCCACTTAGTTGGCTGCGACGGAAAATCATCTACTAAGAAGGCCGAAACCGCATCCATGGATTGCATGGACAAATCATGCCCCGGAGACACCCTTCCAGCTCGAAACCAAGCCACTGAATCCGCCTTCAAATTAAAAGGGGAATGGTACGTTGGTCCGAAAGAGTATTTCAGTAACGGAATCCCGCGGGGCGGGTTCGAGTGGTGGGATCACAAACCAATCGACTCGTCACAAAAGCGACCTCATGAGATGCAGATGTTGGCTGAAGCGGGTAAAGGCTATCAATTTTCCATCGAAGTGTTCTTCCGATCAAGTAACCCGCCAATTTCTGACCGAAGCCTGTATGAACAGTTGATTAACGACGAGCGCGATGGGCGCGTACTTGAAAAAGTGCACATTCGCCCTGGCCTGGAACTGTGGAGAACGCAGCGACGAGAGGGCGAGACGGGAAGGCAGTTCTACATATCAAGGGCATCAGCAGGCCTTGACGGTTTCCCTGCGGTAGCGGCTTGTGATGAGAGCGGACTTCTGCCGCGTTGCACAACCGGATTTTTATGGCGGCCTGGGATCTGGATCGACTTGAGATTTCACTCCCAACACGCCAATGACTGGCCCGAAATTCACGCAGAAGTACTGCGAGTTATCCAACTTCTTAGAAGAGTAAAAACATGAGTATCACTTTGACCGACGCTGAACTCCATACACTGAATCTGAAGTACGAACAAGCCAACAGTGGCACTTTGCAATTTTGGAACATCTATGAATGGTTGGGAGATATCCTCGTCGCTAAGGGCGTTTCACCAACGGACAGTTCCTTGCTTTGGTTGCGCGGAGCCACAGAAGCAAATGCAGGGCGGGGCGCGATGGCTGCGCTTATCCGTACCTATACGGAAACCCAATATAAGATCAGATACGGGGTAGAAATTCCTTTGTTGGGCGAGAACGCGGGATGGCCTCGCGGGCGAATACCTGATATTGGTCGTATAGCGCTTGCCGACGCAACGGCGGTAGGTCGAGTGCTTTTCAACGTGACTGCTGGGGACACCGCAGCCGAAAATCAGCAGAACTCTGCGTGGGCAGGTGCCCTTCTTTTTACACCTTTGCGCGATGATCAAACAGGACGGTTAATAAGTACGGGCTCCGAAACCAGCATCGACACCTTAAACGACATACGCGACGTGCTATTCGCGTATGTCAGTTACGCAAAAGGTTTGCAAGCGGCATTCTCCGCGTATTGGGCGGGCGATGGGCACCAGAAGGATCGCGATTTCAAGGTGTTGGATCAGACAGTCACCGGATACCTTCTGTCGGTGGGAGACCCGATCAGTCTATCCAAAGCACTCTTTTTGGGAGCCGCGAATCCGACGATTGTGGCGGGCTTTTCAGCAATCAGCGATGTTGGACACAACCGATTTCTGGACATGCTGATGGGGGCCGCTACGGGTAGTAGCCTCCTTGGCAGTACAACAGACGCCAATTTCGCAAACAAAGCCAGCACGTTTTTTGGTGCTTATGGTGTCACGCTGCAAACAATCGGGGCGCGGCTGTTGCCCACGCAGGCCGCGACGCTCGCGGCTCAGGCCAAGATGGACAATTCTGAAGGAGCCAGCATTCGCGCTGCTCTTGGGGCCTTAAGTATTGTTGGTGTGGACGTGGGTGTTTCTGTTGCCGCACAGTTTGAATTGCACAATCCGCAGACGGGCGAGGGGCAGATAACGACGCAGTGGATCGATGACCGTGCGGGATTCACCGCAGCTGTCTACCTGCAATCAAAAGGCCTGGGTGGTATTGTTCAAGGGCAGGAGAATCTTAGATACTTCGATGCAATGAGCAACACCGAGGTTCTTGTGGGCGCGGGAAGTTCCCACCGCGTTCAGATACTGTTCGGCGGTGAGACGGCCGATGGACTGAACGGGCAGGGCTTTGGGGATCGCCTCTACGGCGGTGCAGGGGGGGACATTTTGAATGGCTTGGGAGGCAACGACTATTTGCAAGGCGATGCTGGTGATGACACTTTAAACGGCGGTGACGGAACTGATCGACTGATGGGCGGAACCGGCGTAGATACCTACCAGTTCAGCGCCCGCTTTGGCAACGACACGATCATCGACAGTGACGGCTTGGGCGTCATCGAGATCGACGGCCAGCCAATCACCGGCGGCCACAAAGTCACCGACAACGTTTGGGAAAGCACTGATGGCAAGTACGTGTTCACCATGACCGAGCGCGGCCTGGTCATCGGCCAGCGCGTCACGTCGGGCTCCCTGGCCATCACGGGCGCCACCATCACCATCCAGGGCTGGTCCCCTACCAAGAAGCTTGGGATCGATCTCCCTGATACGCTCCCCGCTTCCACCGCCCCCAAATACCACGGCGACCAGCACGCCAACCTGCAAAGCGGCGGCCAGTACGACTGGGACAGCTCCACCTGGCAGCCCGACGGCACCCTCACAAACAGCATCGCTGCTGAAAACTTCTCCGACGTCATCTACGGCTCGGCCGATGACGACCTGGTGCGCGGCTTCGGTGGCAATGACGCGCTGGATGGCGGAGCAGGCGACGGCGAGGACCGGATCGAAGGCGGCGACGGGGACGACCTGATCGGCGGCGGATCTGGCTCGGACGTGATCACCGGCGGGATCGGCAACGACATCATCCTCAGCGGCTACAGCTTGTGGGTGGCGCAGCGCACCACGGCCAATGACGAATGGGAACTGCCTGAGGATGCCGATGAGGAGAACGCCATCGTTGCGCAGGGTGCCACGTGGGGCGTGTACCGGAGGAACGGAGAGATCGTCATCAATGGCTCGGCCAACAACTGGCTGGACGATGAAGGCGATGTGGTGGACGGTGGTGAGGGAGATGACGTCATCATCGGCGCGCAGGGTGTAGATGCGCTGGAGGGGGGGGATGACAACGACACCATCTGGGGCATGGGTAACGGTGACGTCATTGAAGGCGGAGACGGCGACGACTTCATCGAGGGTGACGGCCGCAGCCTGCAACCGGACCTGGCCGTGACGCTGCAGGGTGATCTGCACGGGGCGGACTACATCAATGGCGGGCAGGGCAGGGACACGATTTATGGGCAGGGTGGGGATGATGCCTTGTACGGGGGAACGGAAGATGACTTTATCCATGGCGATGCCAACGAAGAGCAGTTGCAGGGGCTGTTCAACGGCAACGATCAGCTGGACGGCGAGGAGGGCAATGACGCGCTCTATGGCGGCGGCGGGGACGACATTCTGGATGGGGGCGACGGAGACGACTACCTGGCCGGCGATGACATCAAGGGCGAGATCGCGGGAGATTTCCATGGCAACGATGAGCTGGACGGCGGTGACGGGAGCGACACGCTCATGGGCAACGGGGGCGACGACAACCTGTTTGGCGGCATTGGCGATGACTTTATGTATGGCGATGAAATAGAGGACAACCTTCTGGGCGTGCACCACGGCGACGACTTCATGGACGGCGAAGAAGGCGATGACGAAATGGCAGGTGGCGGAGGCGGCGACATCATGTTCGGCGGTGACGGGAACGACCTGATGTATGGCGACGACGGTACGTCCAGGGTCACTGCTGACTTTCACGGCGACGATGTCATGGACGGGCAGGACGGAGATGACATCCTGGCTGGAGGTGGTGGGGATGACGTTCTGGCCGGAGGATCAGGTGATGACTTCCTGATAGGGGACGCCGCCGACGGTACCGGTGATGACGCTCTGGCAAGCGTGCATCACGGCGATGACACCCTGGATGGCGGGGAAGGCAACGACCAGATGTTTGGCATGGGCGGCTCCGACGTGCTGAATGGCGGCGATGGTGATGACTACATGCGCGGTGATGCCGAGGCGGACGAAGCGGCGGTTGAATTCCACGGCGACGATACGATGGATGGCGGCGCCGGTAATGACATGATGGCCGGTGACGGCGGGAATGACGTGTTGAATGGCGGGGACGGCGATGACGCGCTCTTTGGTGGTGAAGGCAACGACACGCTGACTGGCGGCGCCGGCAAGGACTTCATGGATGGCGGGGCGGGCGACGACACCTATGTGGCAGACATGGGTGATGCCATTCTTGATACCGGCGGCGCCGGCGAACTCAACGCAGTTCAGATTTCGGCAGGTGAGCCCCTGTCTGTGTCGCTTCTGGGGGGTGACCTGCGCTTGTACTACGGTAGCGGCCAGGGCGTGGTGGTTAAGAACGCCTTTGGCGGCGGCATCTCCACCATTAACGGCACAGGTCTCGTGGACTGGGCGGCGGCCTGGGGCATCGTGGCGCCTGCAGCGGGCACTGCACTGCAAACAACGGGCAGTTCGCAAACGCTAGGCGGCACCACCGGCAACGACGTATTGACTGCCTTGCACAGCAATGCCACGCTGGACGGTGGCGCGGGCGATGACCATCTGGTTGGCAGTGGCATGGCCGACACGATCCTCGGTGGTACTGGCGCCAACCTCATGACGGGTGGTGGCGGAAACGATGTTTTCTACAGCTCTGGCAGCGCGGACATCATGGAGGGCGGCAGTGGCAATGACACCTATCACATAGGGGTGGCCGCGCAGGATGTGTGGATCGCTGC
>CAZFKW010000211.1:0-2698 GCA_964519795.1 uncultured Ramlibacter sp.
GCCGGAGAAGGACAGGGCAGAGATCCGCGCCCGGCAGATTCCGACCATCTATCAGGGCAAGCTTTGAGCCAGAGCCCGGAAGAAGGTCCACGCCCCGGCGCCGCCTGCATGATCCGGCCTTCTACCGCGCAGACTCCTAGCGCAGGAACCGGCCGTCGCGGCCGACGAGTGTCAGTTCGACAAAGTTCCGTCCGACATTGCGATCGTTGAATGTCACGAAGTCGCCTCCGGCGTCGTACTGCTTCATGTTCCGCAGGCCCGCGAGAAGCTTCTCCCGCGTGGGCTCCCGGCCGGCGCGCACCAGTGCTTCCACCATGATCCGCGCCGCCACGTAACCCTCCAGGCCCGGGTAACCGCCCTCCGGCAGGTTCGCCGCCTTCATGATGGCCGCGTAGTCACGCACCATGCCCAGCGTGTAGTTGGCCGGCGACGGAAATACCTGGGTGACCACCAGCCCGAAGATTTCGGCCCCCACTTCCTTGAAGATGTTTTCCACCGCCACGATGGACCATGTGAAGACCTGTGGCCGGTTCGGCACCTTGACGAACTCCTTGTAGAAGGCTGCTGCCGGGCCGGCGAGGGAGGCGAGGATGATGGCCTGCGGCCCCGCCTTGACCAGCTGCTCGACGGCAGCCTTCTCCGTACCTGGCTTGATGCCCGCGACCGCCAACGGTGCAATTCCCTGCTGCCTGAGGGCGTCCTGCGCGAGCTGCAGACCCTCCTTGCCGGTCGGGTCGTCGCTGTAGCCCAATGCGATCCGGTTGATTCCAATGGTCTTCATGTGCCGCGCGACTTTGGCGAACTCGTCTCCATAGCTCGCCTTGAGGTGGAAAAGGTACTTGTTGGGGGCGCGCAGGCTGTCTGCGCCTGACGACGACCCGATCAGCGGAATCCCGTTCTCCAGCACGATGGGCATCACAGCGAGTGTCTGGGGGGTTCCGGATTGGTGGAGCAGGGCGAAGACCTTGTTTTCTTCGACAAGTTTCCGGGTGTTTTCTGCTGACCGCCTGGGGTCGTTGCCGTCGTCCATGTTGATGAACTGGATCTTGCGGCCGTACACGCCTCCCTTGCGGTTGATATGGTTGAAGTAGGCTTCCATCGCCTCGGTGGCAGGTTTCATTCGCGAAGCGATGGCGCCCGTCATGCCAGCCGAGCGGCCTATGACGATGGTATCGCGCGTGACGCCGGTCTCAGCCTGCGCCTGCGTTGCGAGCAAGGCCGACAGGGTGATCAGGAAATTGATGATCCGCTTCATGGGAGTAGCTCCTGCTGGACCGGCGCTGGAGCCGCCGGGCCTGGGCTGAATGGCCAGGCAGTACCGTACCGCCTGCAACCGTGTCCAGTCGCGCTACTTTGTGTGAGTGGAACCCAAGTTACAACGGCCTTGTGGCCCGGGTGCGGCCATCCATCTGGCCGGTTTCCATGTATCAGGAGTCCGGGGTTTCAGCCCAGTTTCTTGACGAGGACCAGGCTCTTGCGGTCCCAGTTGTATTTGCGCTTGCGCGCCTCCGGCAGCCAGTCGGGGTCTACCTGTACAAAACCCCGTTTGAGGAACCAGTGCATGGTGCGGGTGGTGAGCACAAAAATGCTTTTCAGGCCCATGGCACGGGCACGCTGCTCAATGCGCTTGAGGATTTTCTCGCCATCGCCCTGGCCCTGGCTCTGGGGCGACACGGTCAACGCAGCCATTTCACCAGTCCTGGCTTCCGGGTAGGGGTAGAGCGCGGCACAGGCGAAGATGACGCCGTCGTGTTCCACGATGGTGTAGTTGGCGGCGTCGCGTTCGATCTCGGTGCGGTTGCGCTTGACCAGAGTCCCGTCTTTCTCAAACGGCTCAATCAGTTGCAGGATGCCGGCCACGTCGTCGGGTGTGGCTTCGCGCAGGCTTTCGAGTTTTTCATCGATCACCATGGTACCGATACCGTCATGCACGTAGATTTCGAGCAGCAGCGAACCATCCAGTGCAAACGGCAGGATGTGGCTTCGTTCCACGCCATGTTTGCAGGCCTTGACGCAATGCTGCAGGTAAAACCCGCTGTCGGCAGGTTGCAGTGCGGCAGGCAGCTCGGCAAGCAGCTTTTCTGCAGCGGCCAGCGGCAATTCGGTGTCGATGGGGTTGTCTTCACTTTCAGGGGCCGACGGGTCTGTGCGGATGCCAGGCACCTCGGTGACAAAGATGAGCTTGTCAGCCTGCAGGGCAATGGCCACGGACGTGGCGACTTCTTCCATGGCCAGGTTGAAGGCTTCCCCTGTGGGCGAAAAGCCAAAAGGCGAGATCAGCACCATGGCGCCAAAGTCCAGCGTGCGGGTGATACCGGCGACGTCCACCTTGCGAACCACGCCCGAATGCTGGAAGTCCACACCGTCGACCACACCTACTGGCCGCGCCGTAATGAAGTTGCCCGAGATGACGCGCACAGTGGAGCCCGCCATCGGTGTATTGGGCAGGCCCTGGCTGAAGGCGGCCTCGATTTCATAGCGCAGCTGGCCCGCGGCTTCCTGCGCACAGTCCAGCGCGACCTCATCGGTAATGCGGATGCCGTGTGAATATTTGGCCTCATGCCCCTTGGCGCGCAGCTGCTCGTTGACCTGCGGCCTGAAGCCATGGACCAGCACGACCTTCACGCCCATGCTCTGGGTCAGCGCCAAGTCCTGTGCCAGGTGCTGCAGCTTGCCCGCCGCAATGGCCTCGCCTGCA
>CAZFKW010000211.1:2708-6198 GCA_964519795.1 uncultured Ramlibacter sp.
AATGCCTACGACAAAAGTTTTGCCGCGGTGCATGTGGATGTAGGGCGCCACCGAACGGAACCAGGGTACGAAAGTGAAGTTGAATACGGCGGACATCAGCGCTTCCGGAAGGCAAGGTTGTGACAGATCGGCAGGCAAAGGGCCGTCCGGATTGCGCCCGGCCTGTTGCCGCCAGAGTGTAAGGGAAGCGCCGGCGCCGCTTGTAGTACGTTATGTACCGCATTGCCTTGCGACCGGTGCCTGTGTATCGTTGCAGTCCATGGACATCATTGCGGTCGGTTTCTGGGGGGCTTTTTTTGGCACGGTCGCGCTGATGCTCGCGGGTGCGGTGTTTGCCTTCATGCGCTCCCTGCACAGGGTCGCGTTCAATGCCGGCCTGGCGTCGCTGGCCTCGGCAATGTTCGTGGCTGCCTATATCGGCTGGCTGCCGATACACCCGCAGGACGTATCAGACCGCGTTCTGGCCCATGTTTCCACCATCACCTCCGGCATCCTCGCCTACCTGCTGTTCTACATGCTGGGGCTGCAGCGCAAGCCGGAGCTGGCCATGCGCGTCCTTTGGGGGCTTTCAGGGGTTTCGCTCATCGTCCTGCTGGCAGGCTGGATGCTCACGCCGCATGAGTCGCTGATCCTGAGTTCAATCGGCACCTGCATCCTGACGCTGGTGGGCCTGGGGATCTGCGTGCGCAGTGCGCTGCGTGGTGACGGCCTTGCGTGGTCGGCGGTCACCGGCGTCTCCTTTACGTTTGTTGCCGTTGTCGGGCTGGGCTGGATTGCCGTGCACCGGGGTGTCGTTGCCTGGCCGGTGCATGCTGTGAGCGCAGTGGCCGCAAGTGCCTACATGGTGGTGTTTGCGACCGTGCTCTGGGCACGCTACTCGTACCTTGTGGAACTGCATGAAGTCATGGCGCACGGCCCCGCCTATGACCCGGTGACGCGCATGCGCTCACACGCCGAGACCGGCCAGATGCTGGGTGCCGAGTTCAGGCGGCTCAAGGACAATGATGCGCCGCTGGGCGTGGTCGTCATTTCCATAAGCAACTTCTATGCGCTGGAGAAGCTGCATGGCCGCGCCGCCGTCAACCATGCACTGTTCATCTGCGCAACGCGGCTGCGGCGCACCATGCCGGCCGATGTGGAGATGGGCCGGCTGGCTGACGACGGGTTCCTGCTGATGGTGCGCAACCCCAACCAGAACCGGCGGTTGATCCAGCTGGCGCGCATGGCGCGGGCCAGGCTGTCCAGACCCGTCGAGCTCAGCACCAGCAGGGAGCCCGGCCAGCTTGAGAGGGCCAGGGCGCTCTGGGCTGCCGATGTCGGTGTTGGCGTGCTGACTGCTCTGGCTTCGGAGGTGAAGGCTTCCAGCGCGGTTGCCATGGGCCGTGCCATGTCACGCACCGCCTGGAGCTATGCCAGTCGCGTGGCATGGTTTGACAAGAGCACCGGGCAGATTGGCGAGCTGCCGGACCCGGGCTCTGTGTAGGACGCCCCTGTCCGGCCTTCGGTCGCCGGTGACGATTGCCGAAGGCAATGGCCCTTTGAGCCGTCCAGATCGGCTCAAGCGGGTCTGGAGCCGCGGCTCTCAGCCCTCGCTGGGGGAGGCAATGCAACGGCCCGTCCTGAGCCTGTCGGAGGGCGGTTTCGCGCATTCCCGCCTTCCAGTGGCTGTCCCCGTGATTGTTTTGATTCCGCCGATAATCCGGGGCTCTTCCTGAACGCCCCAGGTCCGCGCCCGTTGTCTGCTGCCCCACTGAAAATCGAGTTCCCCGAATCGCTGCCGGTTTCCGGCAAGCGTGACGACATCATGGCCGCCATGGCGGCGCACCAGGTGATCATCGTGTGCGGCGAGACGGGCTCGGGCAAGACGACGCAGTTGCCCAAGATCGCGCTGGCCATGGGGCGCGGCAAGCTCAACTACCCGCCCGGCAAGGGGCGGATGATCGGCCACACGCAGCCGCGCCGCATCGCCGCATCCAGCGTGGCAAAGCGCATTGCAGAGGAGCTCAAGACGCCGCTGGGCGACGTGGTGGGCTTCAAGGTGCGCTTCCAGGACAGGCTCAGCCGCGATGCCTCCGTCAAACTGATGACAGACGGCATTTTGCTGGCGGAAACCCAGACGGACCCGCTGCTCAAGGCCTACGACACCATCATCATCGACGAGGCACACGAGCGCAGTCTGAATATCGACTTCCTGCTGGGCTATCTGCGCGAGATACTGCCGCGCCGGCCTGACCTCAAGGTGGTGGTGACGTCGGCCACGATTGATGCGAACCGGTTTGCGGAGCACTTTGCGTCCAGCAAGGGCCCAGCGCCGATCATTTATGTCTCGGGACGGATGTTTCCGGTCGAGCAGCGGTATCGGCCGTATGAAGAGTCGCGCGACTACGACCTGAACAATGCGATTGCGGATGGTGTGGACGAGCTTTGGCGTGACGCGGGGCGCACCGGGGGCGACATTCTCGTGTTCCTGCCGGGCGAGCGCGAAATCCGCGAGGCCGCAGACCACCTGCGCAAGCACCTGAGCCACCAGCCCCTGTACCGTGACGCCGAGGTGCTGCCGCTGTTTGCGCGCCTGTCTCAAGCCGAGCAGGACCGGATTTTTGACAGCCACAGCGGCCGGCGCATCGTGCTCGCCACCAACGTGGCGGAGACCTCATTGACCGTGCCCGGCATCCGCTACGTCATCGACGCCGGCACGGCAAGGGTCAAGCGCTACAGTTTCAGGAGCAAGGTGGAGCAGTTGCTGGTGGAGCCCATCAGCCAGGCTGCGGCCAACCAGCGGGCGGGGCGCTGCGGCCGGGTGGCCAATGGCATCTGCATCAGGCTGTATGACGAGAAGGACTTCGCGAGCCGCGCACCGTTCACCGACCCGGAAATCCTGCGCAGTTCGCTGGCAGGTGTGATCCTGCGCATGAAGTCGCTGCATCTGGGTGATGTGGAGCAGTTCCCCTTCATCGAGCCCCCGCAACGCCGCGCCATTGCCGATGGCTACCAGCTGCTCGGCGAACTGGGCGCCGTGGATGATGCGAACCAACTCACGCCCATGGGCATGGAGCTGTCAAAGCTGCCGCTGGACCCGCGCGTCGGGCGCATGATCCTGGAAGCGCGGGACCGGCAGGCGCTGGATGAAGTGCTTGTCATTGCTTCTGCGCTCTCGGTACAGGATGTGCGGGACAGGCCGATGGAGGCCCAGCAGGCGGCCGACCAGGCGCATGTGAAATTTGATGATGAGAAGAGCGAGTTCAGCGGCTACCTGAAGCTGTGGAAGTGGCTGGATGAGTCGCGGGGCTATTCACCCTCCACCGCTCGGCGGGGGAGGGCGGGGGAGGGGGTGCCCCATGACCCACCCGTGGGTGGGGCCGCAGGCCACAAGCACAAGCTCAGCAATCGCCAATACGAACAACTCCTGCGGCAGAACTTCGTGAGTGTGCGCCGCGTTCGTGAGTGGCGCGACATCCATTCGCAGCTGCACACCGTGGTGGCCGAGCAC
>CAZFKW010000211.1:6208-7282 GCA_964519795.1 uncultured Ramlibacter sp.
TGGCGCCTCAATGCCGCGCCTGCGAGTTATGAGCAGCTTCACATGTCCATGCTCGCCGGCCTGCTGGGCAATATCGGCTGGAAGATGGAAGATGATGAGGCCTACCTGGGCGCGCGCGGCATCAAGTTCTACCGCCACCCGGGCGCGCACCTGAGCAAGAAGCCGGGGCGCTGGATCGTGGCGGCAGAGCTGGTGGAGACGACGCGCCTGTTTGGCCGGGGCATCGCCAACATCGAGCCGCAGTGGCTTGAGCAGGTGGGCAGCCACCTGCTCAGGAAGCAATTGCTGGACCCGCACTGGGAGAAGAAGGCGGCCGAGGTGATGGCGCTGGAGCGCGCCACACTGTATGGCCTGGTCATCTACAGCGGCCGGCGTGTCAACTACGGCCGGGTGGACATGGCGGCGGCGCGAGAGATTTTCATCCGCCAGGCACTGGTGGAAGGGCTATGGGACACCAAGCTGCCGTTCCTGGTGGCCAACCAGAAGCTCATACAGCAGGTGGAGGACATGGAGCACAAGTCGCGCCGCCAGGATGTGCTGGTGGACGACGAGCTGATCTACGCTTTCTACGACCAGCAACTCCCGGCTGACGTGTTCAGCGGCCACAGCTTCGAGCAGTGGTACCGCGACGAGGTCAGGCGCCAGCCACGGCTGCTGATGCTCACGCGCGACGAGTTGATGCGCCATGAGGCGGCCGGCATCACGACCAACGCCTTCCCCAGGACGATACGCCTGGGTGGCGTCGATTGCGCGGCCACCTACCTGCATGAGCCAGGCGACGCGCGCGACGGCATCACCGTGACGATTCCGCTGTTTGTGCTGAACCAGGTCAATGACGAGCGCTGCGAGTGGCTCGTGCCCGGCATGCTGCAGGGCAAGATCCTCGCGCTGCTCAAAAGCCTGCACCAGAAGCCGCGTTCACGTTTTGTGCCCTTGCCCGAGAGCGCCACGCGCATTGCAGGCCAGCTGGGCGACCCGGTGAAGTTCGGCCATGGCTCCCTGACCGACGCCTTGCTCAAGGTCGTGCGTGACGCGACCTCGCTGGACGTGAAGCGCGCCGATTTCAAGCTCGAC
>CAZFKW010000212.1:0-4852 GCA_964519795.1 uncultured Ramlibacter sp.
TGGATGCCGGATCAAGTCCGGCATGACAACTTATCTTCTGCCGCGCAGACTCCTATGAGATCAGACGCCGCTTTTGTGCGGGTGGGCTGCTTCGCAAAGCAAGTTGCCGCGTCATCTAAAGCCTCGACTTCAGGCGCATGAGGGCTTCGCGGTCGATGCGGTCTTTGTCGCGGTAGTCCGTCTTTGTTTTCAGCAGACCTTCAATGTCCAGCGTGCGGACGGGGACGCCCTCCACCACCAGCGTGCGCACATGTTCCTGCAGGTCTTCGTAGGTCTGCCCGTTTGCGGCGAACAGCAGGTCAAGCAGCAGGTCGTCGGCCACGCGGATGTTCTCCGGTTCGTCTGCGGGCGGGGCGAACCATTGTTCTTCAAGATCTTTGCTGGAAGCAAGAAACGACAGCGCACGGATCACCCGGCGGCCGTTCTCCAGGGAGGACGGCAGGAGAATGTCGATGTCTTCGGTGTTCCGGTTGAAGCCGTTGAGGCGGACGGCATGGCCACCGACCAGAACGTACGCAACGCCTTCGGCCTGGAACCGCGCAAGCAGGTCGAGCAGGGCGTCCGTTTTCATCTCAGCGCCTCGTGGCCCCGCCAGCGCCGGCATTGAGCAGCCGGGCCTGCTCAAGCTGACGCAGGTCGTCCATTTCGTTGAATGCCTTGTGGGTGGCACGGTAGACGCCGCGCTTGATGGGTGGCCGCGCTGCAGCCAGCATCTGGTCAAGTACACGGCCCCGGCGCCAGGCTTCAGCCGGGTCCAGGATGAATTCATCACGGTTTTGCGTGCCAACGAGGCGTGTCATGGCGCCTATCTTAGTTCGTTCACCGAGGGAGGGGTGTGGCGCCGGGCCATGATGCAACGGGGCGTGTGCGGCAATGACCGTTTGCGCGCCAGCCAGTGACGCGAACGGGTTTGCTGAATGAGGTTGACGAGCCTTACCCCCGGCACTGGCTCCACAGTTAGGGCTGCTTGGTTCCCCACCTGACCCGGTTGGCCGCTTCACCATGCGGGGAGGCCCGTCAATCTGCATTGTATGCGGGCGCGAATGTCCCTGCCGCCGGGGCGCGAGCGGGCTGACCACACCTTAGAATCGTTGCATGTCCTATCTCGTGCTCGCCCGCAAGTACCGCCCCAAGACCTTCACGGAGATGGTCGGGCAGGAGCATGTGGTGCAGGCGCTGACCAATGCGCTGACGCAGCAGCGGCTGCACCATGCCTACCTGTTCACCGGCACGCGCGGCGTGGGCAAGACGACGGTGTCGCGCATCCTGGCCAAGTCGCTCAATTGCCAGGGGCCGGACGGGCAGGGCGGCATCACGGCTGCGCCCTGCGGTGTGTGCCAGGCGTGTACAGACATCGACACAGGCCGCTTTGTGGACTACACCGAGCTGGACGCCGCCTCCAACCGCGGTGTGGATGAGGTGCAGTCCCTGCTGGAGCAGGCGGTGTACAAGCCGGTGCAGGGCCGCTTCAAGGTCTTCATGATCGACGAAGTCCACATGCTCACCGGCCATGCCTTCAACGCCATGCTCAAGACGCTGGAGGAGCCACCCGAGTACCTGAAATTCGTGCTTGCCACGACCGACCCGCAGAAGGTGCCGGTGACGGTGCTCTCGCGCTGCCTGCAGTTCAACCTGCGGCCGATGGCGCCCGAGACGGTGCAGGAGCACCTGGTGGGCGTGCTGCAGGCCGAGGGTGTGCCGGCCGATGCGCAGGCGCTGCGGCTGATTGCCCGCTCCGCGCGCGGTTCCATGCGGGATGCACTCTCATTGACCGACCAGGCCATTGCCTTTGGCAGCGGCAAGCTCGAAGAAGCCACGGTGCGCCAGATGCTGGGCAGTGTGGACCGTACCTATGTCGTCCGGCTGATCGAGGCGCTGGCGCGCAGCGACGGCAAGACGGTTGTTGAAATGTCTGAAGCGCTGCGCCTGCATGGCCTGGGCGCTGCCTCCACGCTGGAAGAAATGACGGGCATCCTGCAGCGCATGGCCGTGCTGCAGGCGGTGCCGCAGTCGGTGGACGAGACCGATGCGGAGTCGGTGGAAACTGCCCGGCTGGCGCAGCTGATGCCGGCTGACGAAACGCAGCTGCTCTACAGCATGTGCCTGCACGGCCGGGGCGAGCTTGGGCTGGCGCCAGACGAATACGCCGCGCTGACCATGGTGCTGCTGCGGCTGCTGGCCTTCAAGCCTGGCGCGGTGCCAGCCGCATCGGCTGAAAAAAAAACTCTGAATGAATCCGGCGGTGGTGTGGCCGTCGCTGCTGCAGCTTTGGCTACTGCAACTGTCACAGCAACTGGCACCGCTCCTGCCACAGCATCTGTAGCCGTACCCGCCGCCGCTCCAGCACCGTCATTTGCGCCTGCCTCAGCGCAGCGCCCAGTGGCTCCAGTGGCCCCTTCGGCGGCGCCATTCGTGCCACCCGCCACAGCGGCCCTGCGAGCGCCCAGCCCGCCGCAGCGCGCCATGCCAGTGCGCGATGCCGCCCCGGTCCCGGGCCGCCCGCCCGGCCAGATGCTGCCCGTGGTGGAGCCGCCGTCAGGCCCTGGCCGGCATGCGGGTGTGAGTGGGTCAGACCGCGAGCACGGCGCGGCCGGCGTGGTCGCAGTGCCGGTGCGCCAGCAGCCCGAGCCGGGCCAGCGGACCGATGCGCGGCTGGAGGCGGGCGCAGGCGGCAGGCCTGCGGCCGAGGCCCTGGTCCTGACGGAGGAGGGCGATTTCTGGCATGTCACCGTCCAGCAGCTCATCGCCTCGGAGGCGGTGGCCGCGCTGGTGCGCGAGCTGGCCTTGCAGTCGCAGCTGGTGGCGCGCGATACCGACGTCTGGATGCTGCGGGTGGAGCGCGAGTCGCTCAACCAGCCTGCCAGCCGGGAGCGCCTGCAGAATGCGCTGCATGCAGCCGGGCATGTGGTGAGCCTCACGGTGGAAGTGGGCCGCGTGGCTGACAGCCCGGCGCGCCGCAATGCGGCTGCCGCCGCAGAAAAGCAGCGCGCCGCCGAGGAGGCCATCCTCAATGATTCCTGGGTCCAGGAGCTGATGCGCACGCATCAGGCGAGAATGTTGCCTGCGGCGCCCCGCTGACCCGGCGTTCCATCGATCAGACGCAACCAACGCAACGTCAACGCAACGACAACCCATCGACAACGCAACGATTCACAAAGGAAGCACCATGTTCAACAAAGGCCAACTCGCAGGGCTCATGAAGCAGGCCCAGGCCATGCAGGACAACCTCAAGAAGGCGCAGGACGAGCTTGCCTTCGTGGAGGTCACCGGCGAGTCCGGCGCCGGGCTTGTGAAGGTCACCATGACCTGCAAGCACGACGTCAAGCGCATCGAGATCGACCCCAGCCTGCTCGCGGATGACAAGGACATGCTCGAAGACCTGGTGGCGGCCGCCTTCAATGCCGCAGTGCGCAAGGCCGAGGAGACGAGCCAGGAAAAAATGAGCAAGCTCACACAGGGCATGCCCGGCCTCCCCTGTGGCATGAAACTGCCGTTTTGAAACAAGGCTGTCATCCCGGACTTGATCCGGGATCCATCGTGGCGTGCCGACGTGGATTGCGGGTCAAGCCCGCAATGACAGGTGGTGGAGTAGGTTCGGGGGTAGCACGTCATGGCTGACTCCAACTCGCTGGAGGTCCTCATCCAGGCGCTGCGGCGCTTGCCGGGTGTGGGCGTCAAGTCGGCGCAGCGCATGGCCTTTCATTTGCTGCAGCACGACAGGGAAGGCGCTCGCGCCATGGCCCGGGCCCTGACGGAGGCGACAGACAGCGTCAAGCATTGCGAGCTCTGCCATACCTTTACCGAAGCGCAGGTCTGCCGCACCTGCCTGGACCCGCAGCGCGACCGCAGCAAGCTCTGCGTGGTGGAGACGCCTGCAGACCAGTCGGCCGTGGAGCGCACCGCCGCGTTCAAGGGCCTTTATTTCGTGCTGATGGGCAAGCTGAGCCCACTGGACGGTATTGGTCCCCGGGACATCGGGCTGCAGAAGCTGTTTGCGCGGGCGACGGATGGAGTCGTGCAGGAGGTGATCCTGGCGACCAATTTCACCGCCGAGGGGGAGGCCACCGCGCACGTCATTGGCGAGGCGCTCAGGGCCAAAGGGCTCAAGGTCACGCGCCTGGCGCGCGGCGTGCCGGCAGGCAGCGAGCTGGAATATGTAGACTTGGGCACCATCGCGCACGCACTCGTTGACAGGAGATAGATACATGGAAGCCGCACGTTTTACAGTTGCTTACTGGTGCGTGCTGATCGCCGCGCTGCTTCCCATCGTGTGTGCGGGCACCGCCAAGTACGGCACTTTTCGCAAGCCGCGGCGCGATGGCGGGTTTGACAACCATAACCCCCGGGAATGGCTGGCCCGGCAGACCGACTGGCGCGCACGGGCCAATGCAGCGCAGGCCAACAGCTTCGAGGCGCTGCCGTTTTTCATTGGCGCGGTCATCATCGCCCACCAGCTGGGCGCCTACCAGGTCAAGCTCGACATCCTGGCCTTGTTCTACATCCTGCTGCGCATTGTTTTCATCATGATGTACGTGGCGGGTCTGCCCACCGCGCGCAGCATTGCCTGGACGCTTGCCCTGTTCGTGAATATCGCCATCCTGTTCATCGGTTACCGCTGACTTTTCTCCCTTACGTAATTACCCGCACGGGGATGTTCCCGATGCGGCAAAAAGGGCTTGCCCCTAATCTCAGGGCAAACAGAAAAGGAAGGTATCCGTGTCAATCCGCCGCATTGCCCGCCCGGGTGGTCCCTCCATGTCCCGGAGGGCATTTGCCTCAGCCGCAATCGGTGCGGTGGCGGTGGTGGCTGCCCCGGGCCTGCGGGCGCAGGCAAGGCCTGAAAAGGCCCGGG
>CAZFKW010000212.1:4862-7213 GCA_964519795.1 uncultured Ramlibacter sp.
GCGGTTGACGGGAAGTCGGGCCTGTACTTCCTGCCGCTGACCATTGCCGAGCAGCTCGGCTACTTCAAGTCCGAGGGCATTGAGCTGGCCATCACTGACTTTGCGGGGGGCGCACGTGCGCTGCAGTCGCTCATGGGTGGTTCCGCCGACGTGGTGGCAGGTGCCTATGAGCACACCATCAGCATGCAAAGCCGCAACCAGTTCATCCGGTCCGTTGTGCTGCAGGGCCGCGCCCCGCAGATTGCATTCGGCGTGTCGAGCCGGAACCTGCCCAACTACAAGTCGCTGGCGGACCTCAAGGGAAAGAAGATCGGTGTGTCGGCGCCAGGTTCGTCCACCAACATGGTGGTCAACCTGATCCTTGCGCGCGCAGGGCTCAAGCCGGGCGACGTCACCTTTGTGGGTGTTGGCACTTCGGTGGAAGCATTGGCCGCATTGCGTTCCGGCAGGATCGACGCCATGAGCAACGTCGACCCTGTCATGACGATGCTGGAACAAAGGGGTGAGGTGCGCATCATCTCGGATACGCGCACACTCAAGGGCACGGTCGAGGTGTTCGGCGGGCAGATGCCGGCGGCCTGCCTTTACTCGCGCAGCGAGTTTGTGGAAAAGCATCCTGTGACCTGCCAGGCGCTGGCCAATGCCATCGTCCATGCGCTCAAGTGGCTGCAGACGGCCGGCCCGTCCGACATCATCAAGACCGTGCCTGAAGCCTATCTGCTGGGCGACCGCGCACTCTATCTTGCATCGTTCGAGAAGGTGCGCGAGGCGATCTCGCCTGACGGCATGTTTCCGGACGAGGGCGCCAGGACGGCGCTGAAGGCTTTGTCGAGCTTCGATCCCGCAGTCAAAGCCGCAAAGATCGATCTTCCGCGTACCTACACCAACGAGTTCGCCAGGAAAGCCAAGGAACGCTTCCGGGCCTGACCATGCGGGCGTTGGCAAGGCTGGATGGCCTGCCGCGATGCCGGCCTGGCAAGCCTGGTCAGCGCTTCTTCTTCACCGGCTTGCCGCCGCGCTTCTGGACATTTTTTGCCGGCGCGCGAGCCTTGGAAGGGCCCTTGGCGCGCGCCCTGGATGCTGCCTTGACAGGCAGGTACACGACGACCTGCTGCCCGACCTTGAATGCCGAGGATGCGCTGACGTCGTTCCAGTCGGCCACGCTGCCGGCCGGCAATGCTGGCCACAGTTTCGCCCTTGCGTGCCTTGACGGTGGTGCGCCGCGTGACCACTTCCGGCGCAAGAGACAACTGGCCGTTGTCGGCAATGTGAGGTGCCACGTCGTCCGCCATCTTG
Organism: uncultured Ramlibacter sp.; assembly: GCA_964519795.1. Taxonomy (GTDB): domain Bacteria; phylum Pseudomonadota; class Gammaproteobacteria; order Burkholderiales; family Burkholderiaceae_C; genus JACMQX01. Next base: position 6,159 of record CAZFKW010000212.1, read on the forward strand.
GCGGAGCGGGGGGCCAGCACAGCCGAGCCGGCCTTGATCAGCATGCGCGGCGGTATGTTGTTGATGGCCCGGAAGTCAGCCTCATTCATGCCGACGCGCCGGGCCGCTTCGCCCGCGGCCATGGTGGATGGCGCCGTCCAGACCGTCCAGCTCGCGTACTGGCCTGCGGAATAGGCGTCAAGGTTGCGCTCGAATACCTTGGCGTTGTCCCAGGGCAGCAGAATCTGCGGCATGCCGGCGGCCAGGATCACCGGCCTGTGGGCGGAGGGGTTCAGCGCCTTGAAGTCTTCAATGGAGACGTCGGCCAGCCTGGCTGCAAGCTGCACGTCAATGTCGCGGGTGATGGTGACGGTCTGGAAGTACGGGTGGTTTTCAATCAGTGGCAGCTCGGTGCGGAATGCCTGCGGGTTGGCGACGATGTTCTTGACGGCCTGCAGCTTGGGTACGTAGTTGCGCGTCTCGCCCGGCATGGTGAGGTCGGGGTAGCCGACGGGCAGCCCCGCGCGCCGGTTCTTCGCAATGGCGCGGCCCACGCTGCCTTCGCCCCAGTTGTAGGCGGCCAGCGCGAGGTGCCAGTCGCCGAACATGCCGTGCAGCTTCTGCAGGTAGTCCAGCGCGGCGCGGGTGGACGCCAGCACGTCGCGCCGGTCGTCCCGGAAGGCATTCTGCTTGAGCTCGAAGTACTTGCCCGTGGCGGGCATGAACTGCCACATGCCGGCCGCCTTGGCACTGGAGACCGCCTGCGGGTTGAAGGCCGACTCGATGAATGGCAGCAGCGCCAGCTCGGTGGGCATGTTGCGGCGTTCCAGTTCTTCAACGACGTGGAACAGGTACTTGCGCGAGCGGTCCGTCATGCGGGCGATGTACTCAGGCCTGGATGAATACCACTGCTCGTGCGTGCGCACCAGGTCGGACTCCAGGTCGGGCATGGCGAAGCCGCGGCGGATGCGGTCCCAGAGCTCTGCCGGCACTTCCATTTCAGCCACTGCCGTTGACGCGGCCTGCGCGCCGGTGATGGGCTGCAATGGTCCGCCAGGGATGATGGCGACATGCGG
>CAZFKW010000213.1:0-3535 GCA_964519795.1 uncultured Ramlibacter sp.
AACCTCTACCGGATCTGGACGGGCGTGCTGGTTGGCGTCGCGACCCTGACCATGGTCATGATGTTCCAGAGAGCCCGATGGGGGCTGGACGGCAACCAGCGGCTGATGGTGGTGGTGGGGGCGGTGACCGTCATCACCGGCGTGCGTGACTTCCTGGTGGTTCAGCTGAACTTCCCGGGCGACGGCGACCTGCGCTGGATGACGCCCGGCTCGCTGGTGTTCATGCTGACGATGGGCTGGGTGCTGGTCAACCGCACGTCCAGGTACCTGCAGCAGATCGGCAGCCTCAACCAGGACCTTGAGCAGCGCGTGCGTGAGAAAGAAAGCGAGCTGCGCAGCGCGTTCGAGCTGCTGCGCGATGCCGAGCGCCGGCAGGTGCTGGAGGAGGAGCGCCAGCGCCTCACGCGCGACATGCATGACGGCCTGGGCAGCCAGCTGGTGCAGACACTGAACGTGGTGCGGACCTCGGACCGTGCCGACCCTGCAGTGGTCGCGGGCATGCTCAACCATGCCCTTGAGGAACTGCGCATGACGCTGGACTCCCTGGAGCCGCTGGAGGGCGACCTTCCGGCCATCCTGGGCACGCTGCGCCGCCGCATCGCGCCTGCCCTTGACGCGGCCGGCATTGAGCTGGAGTGGCAGGTCGAGGAAGTGCCGCCCATTACCGTTTACGGCAAGGGCATGGAGTCGCGCGGTGTGATGCACCTGTTCCGCTGCCTGCAGGAGGTGTTTGCCAATATCCTCAAGCATGCAGGTGCCACCCGTGTGGCTGTGCGCACCTGGGAGGAGGACGGCCGCGCCATGCTGAGTGTGACGGACAATGGCCGGGGCCTTGGCACTGGCTTTCGCGACGGCGGGCGAGGCCTGAACAACATCCGGCTGCGCGCGGCCGAGATCGGCGCCACTGTCCAGTTTGCCGACGCCGGTCCGGGCACGCGCGTGCAGTTCCGGTTTGCCGCGAACCAGCCGCCTGCGGTTGACTGACACGGCTTCGTCCCCATATGAAGTTCAGCGGGCGGGAACGCAATGCCGCACATCCCGCTCAAACCTTGTGCTGGCGTCAGGAACACATGAGTCCCGGCGCAACAGGCGAACGTGTGCTGGCGCACAGGCCATAAGGTGACTGTGCGGTATAGTTACCCGAGCAAAATAATGGGTCTTCGGCTATACTTGAGTTAATTAGTCAAGAACAACCCAATACGATGAAAAGCCGGTGCCCACAGGGTTGCTGGCAGGGGCTTCGCGTACAGCTGCAAGCGGTGCGCGGGGAACAGGGCGGAGACGGTGCCCCGGCAACCCAAAAGGCGGTTGGGGTGAATTAATGGTAAGCCTAGCCTTCAAGGAGCTTGCAATGCGTCTCACGACAAAAGGCCGATTTGCGGTCACAGCGATGATTGATCTGGCCCTGCGCCAAAACAGCGGCCCCGTGACGCTGGCTGCCATCAGCCAGCGTCAGCAGATTTCACTTTCCTATCTTGAGCAGCTGTTCGGCAAGCTGCGCCGGCATGAGCTGGTTGAGTCCACCCGCGGACCCGGCGGCGGTTACACGCTTGGCCGCAAGGCTGCAGACATTACCGTGGCCGACATCATCGTCTCGGTAGACGAACCCATTGACGCCACACATTGCGGCGGCAAGGAAAACTGCCTGGGCGACGGCGGCCGCTGCATGACCCACGAACTGTGGGCCGCGCTGAACACCCGCATGGTCGAGTTCCTGGACTCCGTCACGCTGCAAAAGCTGGTGGACGAGCAGCTCGCCAAGGGCGTGCAGATCGAGGACAAGCCAGCAGTCAAACGTGCGATTTCGGCGCAGCCGGTGGTCAAACCCATCCGCGTGAATGCACCGAACTCGGTTTTTGCCCTGGGTAACGCCTACGCCAAGTCCTGATCCTCGCGGGTTTCCCTGGAAATCCGCAGAGATCGTTCCGAAGAGTCCGATATATCCCGCTTCCGTAAAAGCCAGCAGTACAGAGCCAGCCATGGACACCACACCGCATTTCCCGATCTACATGGATTACAGCGCCACCAACCCGTGCGACCCGCGGGTGGTGGACGCCATGATCCCCTGGCTGCGCGAGCACTTCGGCAACCCGGCTTCACGCAGCCATGCGTGGGGCTGGGAGGCAGAAGCGGCCGTCGAGAAGGCCCGTGAGCAGGTTGCGGCCTTGATCAACGCCGACCCGCGCGAGATCGTCTGGACCAGCGGCGCGACGGAGTCCAACAACCTGGCTTTGAAGGGTGCTGCCAACTTCTACAAGACCAAGGGCAAGCACATCATCACGGTCAAGACCGAGCACAAGGCGGTGCTCGACACCTGCCGCGAGCTGGAGCGCCAGGGTTTTGAAGTGACCTATCTCGACGTGCAGGAAGACGGCCTGCTGGACCTGGAAGTCTTCAAGGCGGCCATCCGCCCCGACACCATCCTGGCCAGCGTGATGTTCGTCAACAATGAAATCGGCGTCATCCAGGACGTCGCCGCCATCGGCGCCATCTGCCGCGAGAAGGGCGTGATCTTCCATGTGGACGCGGCGCAGGCCACCGGCCGTGTGGACATCGACATGGCCACGCTGCCGATCGACCTGATGAGCCTGACCTCCCACAAGACTTATGGCCCCAAGGGCATTGGCGCGCTGTTCGTGCGCCGCAAGCCGCGAATCCGCATCGAGGCGCAGATGCATGGCGGCGGCCATGAGCGCGGCATGCGCTCGGGCACGCTGCCCACGCACCAGTGCGTCGGCATGGGTGAGGCCTATCGCATCGCCAAAGAGGAGATGCATGAAGAGAACAAGCGCATCAAGGCCCTGCATGACCGCATGCTCAATGGCCTGAAGGACATCGAGCAGGTGTTCGTCAACGGGCATGCCGACAGGCGTGTGCCGCACAACCTGAACATGAGCTTCAACTATGTCGAGGGCGAGTCGCTCATCATGGGCATCAAGGGCCTGGCGGTGTCGTCCGGCTCGGCCTGCACCTCGGCCAGCCTGGAGCCGAGCTATGTGCTGCGTGCCCTCGGCCGCAGCGACGAGCTGGCCCACAGCAGCTTGCGGATGACCATCGGCCGCTGGACCACTGAAGAAGAGATCGACTTTGCGATCTCCACCATCAAGCAGAACGTCGCCAAGCTGCGCGACCTGAGCCCCCTCTGGGAAATGTTCCAGGACGGCGTTGACCTGAGCACCATCCAGTGGTCAGCACACTAGCCCACACACCAGTTTTGTCATTGCGGGCTTGATCCGCAATCCACCCTGGATTGCCCACCAGGCCCCAGGACACAGTACCAGGAGAATTGAATGGCCTATTCAGAAAAAGTCGTTGACCACTACGAAAACCCCCGCAACGTCGGCTCCTTTGACAAGGGCGACGGCACCGTTGGCACCGGCATGGTCGGCGCGCCCGCCTGCGGCGACGTCATGAAGCTGCAGATCAAGGTGAACCCGCAGACCGGCGTCATCGAGGACGCGCGCTTCAAGACCTACGGCTGCGGCTCCGCGATCGCCTCCAGCTCGCTCGTGACCGAATGGGTCAAGGGCAAGAC
>CAZFKW010000213.1:3545-7204 GCA_964519795.1 uncultured Ramlibacter sp.
AACAGCCAGATCGCTGAAGAGCTGGCCCTCCCGCCCGTCAAGATCCACTGCTCCATCCTGGCCGAAGATGCCATCAAGGCGGCTGTGGATGACTACAAGAAGAAGCACCTGGCGGCTGCGCACTGAAGGATTGACAAGCTGATATGAGCGTTACCCTGACAGAAGCCGCCGCGCGCCATGTGACGCGCTACATCTCGCGGCGAGGCAAAGGTGTGGGCGTGCGGCTGGGGGTCAAGACCACCGGCTGCTCGGGCCTGGCCTACAAGCTTGAATATGCTGACGAGGTGGCGCCTGAAGACGTGATCTTTGAAGACCGCGGCGTGAAGGTGCTGGTGGACCCGAAAAGCATGGCCTATGTGGATGGCACGCAGCTGGACTTTGTGCGCGAGGGTTTGAACGAAGGATTCAAGTTCATCAATCCGAATGAACGTGACCGGTGTGGTTGCGGGGAATCATTCAGGGTTTGACGAGCTGTCATCCCGGGCATGACCCGCAATCCATGGTGGTGTGAAGTGGCGCTACTTCTTGCCGGCATGGATTGCGGGTCAAGCCCGCAATGACAATGCCTAGTGGGGCGCACTGAAAATGAATCTCCAGGACAATGATTTCGAAATTTTTGGTGTGCCCGTGCGCTTTGCGCAGGACCGCACTGCAATCGATGCACGCTGGAAGGAACTGCAGCGTGAGGCTCACCCCGACAAGTTTGCCGCACAGGGCGCGAGTGCCCAGCGGGTGGCGATGCAATGGTCTGTGCGCATCAATGAAGCGTACCAGCGGCTGAAGGAGCCCCTCAGCCGGGCCGCTTACCTGTGCGAAATGCAAGGCGCCCCGATTGACGCCGAGAAAAACACCGCCATGCCCGCTGAGTTCCTCATGCACCAGATGGAATGGCGCGAGGCGCTGGACGATGCGGGCAATGAAGCAGATCTGCTGGATTTGTCCGCCCAGGTCACAAAGCTGCGCCGCGAGCTGCTGCAAAAATGTGAACACTTGCTGGACACCGAAGGCAATGCGAAGGCGGCAAGCCAGCAGGTCAGAGCCCTCATGTTCGTAGAGCGTTTTGCCAGCGAGGTCAATGACAGGCTCGACCAGCTGGGACAATAGCGGCCTACCCCAGATAAAAAACATGGCGCTCCTCCAGATCTCAGAACCCGGCCAGTCCCCCGACCCGCACCAGCGGCGCATTGCGGTGGGCATTGACCTGGGCACCACGCACTCCCTGGTCGCGGCCGTGCGCAACAGCGTGGCTGAATGCCTGCCCGACGAAGAGGGCCGCGTCATCCTGCCGTCCGTCGTGCGCTACCTGTCTGACAACGGGCGCCAGATCGGATTTGAGGCCCATGCGCAGCAAGCCAGCGACCCGCAGAACACCATTGCGTCCGTGAAGCGCTTCATGGGCCGCGGCCTCGCCGACATTGCCGGGCGCGACAAGCTGCCCTACACCTTCATCGACAAACCCGGCATGGTGAGCCTGCAGACCGCGCATGGCGAGAAGTCGCCAGTGGAAGTCAGCGCCGAGATCCTGGCCACACTGCGCTTTCGTGCCGAAGACACCTTCAACGACGACATCTTCGGCGCGGTGATCACCGTGCCCGCCTACTTTGACGACGCCCAGCGCCAGGCCACGAAGGACGCAGCCCAGCTGGCAGGCCTGAATGTGCTGCGCCTCATCAACGAACCGACCGCAGCCGCCATCGCCTACGGCCTGGACAATGCCAGCGAAGGCATCTATGCGGTGTATGACCTCGGCGGAGGCACTTTTGACATCTCCATCCTGCGGCTGACGCACGGCGTGTTCGAGGTCATTGCCACCGGCGGCGACTCCGCACTCGGCGGCGACGACTACGACCGCGCCCTGGCCGACTGGGTGCTCCAGCAACAGGGCATCTCCGCCGAATCACCGGGCGACAAGGCCGCCGTCAAGATGGCCGCGCGGACGTGCAAGGAAGCGCTGTCGTCGGCCAGCCCCGTGACCTTCAGTGCGCAACTTGGGGGCAGGCTGGTGACGCATGAGGTCACCTCGGCAGACTTTGAGGCCGCCACGGCTGCGCTCACCGCCCGCACGCTGCAGGCCGCGCGCAAGGCCCTGCGCGATGCGAAGCTGGACAAGGACGACGTCAAGGGCGTCGTCATGGTCGGCGGCTCCACCCGCATGCCGCAGATCCGGCGCGCCGTCGCCGAATACTTTGGCCATGAGCCGCTGACCAACCTCAACCCCGATGAAGTCGTCGCCCTGGGCGCCGCCATCCAGGCCAACCAGCTGGCCGGCAACAACGGCGCGGGCGACCTGCTGCTGCTGGACGTCATTCCGCTGTCGCTCGGCATCGAGACCATGGGCGGCCTGGTCGAGCGCATCGTGCCGCGCAACCAGACCATCCCCACCGCCATGGCGCAGGACTTCACCACCTACAAGGACGGCCAGACCGCGCATGTGGTGCAGGGCGAGCGCGACCTGGTGGCCGACTGCCGCAGCCTCGCGCGCTTCGAGTTGCGCGGCATTCCGCCGATGGCGGCCGGTGCCGCACGCATCCGCGTGACCTTCACCGTGGATGCCGACGGCCTGCTCAGCGTCAGCGCCAAAGAGCAGGGCAGCGGGGTGGAAGCAAAGATCGACGTCAAGCCTTCCTACGGCCTGTCTGAAGACCAGATCGCGAAGATGCTTCAGGACAGCTTTGCCACCGCCACCGAAGACATGCAGGCCCGCGCGCTGGCCGAGGCCCGCGTTGACGCGGATCGCATGCTGCTGGCCACGCAAAGTGCCCTCAATGCCGACGCAGCCCTGTTGAGCACGCAGGAACGCGCCGATATCGAAGACCTGATGACCCAGCTGCGGGCCACAGTCGCCGCCAGCCAGGACGCCAGGACCATCGAGGCCGCGACCACCGCGCTGGCCAAGGGCACCGAGGCATTCGCGGCCGAGCGGATGAACCACGGCATTCAACAAGCCCTTGCCGGCAAAAACGTAGAGGCGCTGTAACACCATGCCAGTCATCAGGATCCTGCCGCACCCCGAGTACTGCCCCCAGGGCGCCGAAGTCAGCGCGCCTGCGGGCACCAGCATCTGCGAAGCCCTGCTGGACAACAACATCAACATCGAGCACGCCTGCGACATGAGCTGCGCCTGCACGACCTGCCACGTCATCGTGCGCAAGGGCTTCGACTCGCTCAATGAGCAGGACGAAAGCGAAGAAGACCTGCTGGACCGCGCATGGGGCCTGGAGCCCAACTCGCGCCTGTCCTGCCAGGCGATCCTGGCGCAGGAAGACGTGACGGTGGAGATACCCAAGTACTCCATCAACCACGCCAAGGAAAATCACTGAGCCTGCCCCCGCCATTGCGGCTGCGTTAGGATTGCTCCCATGCGCCAAATCGTCCTGGACACTGAAACCACCGGCCTCTCTGCAGACAACGGAGACCGCATCATTGAAATAGGCTGCGTCGAGCTGCTCAACCGCAAGCTCACCGGCAACAACAAGCACTTCTACCTGAACCCCGAGCGCGACAGCCATGAGGATGCGCTCAAGGTCCACGGCATCAGCAACGAGTTCCTGCGCGACAAGCCCAAGTTCGCGGCCGTGGCCGACGAGCTGCTGGACTACCTGCAGGGGGCCGAAGTCATCATCCACAACGCCGCATTCGACGTGAGCTTCCTGAACAAG
>CAZFKW010000214.1:0-6082 GCA_964519795.1 uncultured Ramlibacter sp.
AGCAGACTCGTGATTCTGGCCAGCCGCGCCTCGGTGTAGCGCATGGCTGCGGCGCCGTCGCCGTCGCGGCTTCCGAAATTGCCCTGGCCATCGATCAGCGGATAGCGCTGGCTGAAGTCCTGGGCCATGCGCACGAGCGCATCGTAGGCGGCCTGGTCGCCGTGCGGGTGGAAGCGGCCGAGCACGTCGCCAACCACGCGTGCGCTCTTGACGGGCTTGGCGCCGGCATTGCCGTTGAAGCCCAGTCCCATGCACCGGCTTCTGGCCGTCGCACACATCGGGCAGCGCGCGGCCCTTGACCACGCTCAGGGCGTATTCAAGGTAGGCGCGCTGGGCATAAGAGGCCAGGCTGAGCGAGTCATCTTCGTCGCTGCCCGGGGCGGCGCCTGGATCGGGGGTAAACAGGTCAGTCACGTCGGAAGGGTCCCATCAATGGTCAGTAGTGATTCAGGTCTTTTTTTGAGGATGCGGACAGGCGGACCCGGGCGTCGTTGACCTCGGTGAACACGAAGCGTCGCATCACAAAACCGGTAAGCGGGCTGCCCCCCATCGGCACGTCAGTCGGTTTCGGTCTGGAACCCCGGCTGCACCGGCGCGGTGGCGACAGGTGTGGCTGGCTGCAGTGGCGAGATCATGTTGCCGCGCCCCAAGGCACCGCCAACAGGTGCGCCCTGGCGGAAGATGCTGGTGGGGGATGTGCCCTGCAGTTCCATGCGCACGCGCGACGGCGCGTGGCGCGGGTCGGCCACATGGACTGGCTTGAGCATGGTGTACAGCTGCATCACGGTCTTGACGTAGTTCTGCGTCTCTTTGTAGTTGGGGATGCGGTTGCCCGCGCGCTGCACTGCGCCCTCGCCGGCGTTGTAGGCGGCCAGCGCCAGTTCCAGCTTGCCGGGGAACATCCGGATCAGGTCACTGAGATAGCGGCTGCCTGCGCGGATGTTGGTCCTCGGGTCGGTCAGCTTGGTCTCGATGGGGACCTTCCTGTCACTCGTCACGCCGTAGCGCTGTGCGGTGGCCGGCATGATCTGCATCAGGCCGACGGCGCCTTTGGGCGATACGGCACGTGCATCAAAGCCGGACTCGGTGGCAATCAGCGCCTGGATCAGCTCGAAGTCGATGTTGTGGGTATTCGATGCATCACGGATATGGTGCCGCACCGCCTTGAAGCCGGGCGACACATCAAAGTAGGTGAGCAATCTGTTGGCCGTATTGGGCACGGCCACCGGACGGGGCAACTCGGCACGCAAGCCTTCGCTGGTGTCAAACTTCTCGCCGCTGCGGTAGAACAGCTCGTAGCGCTCGTCCACCCGCTCATTGGCAAAGTGCGCGATGCCCTTGCTGTCAACATAGCCCCAGACGTCTGCCTGGGCAGCCAGTGGCACGGCTGCAAGGCAGGCCAGGGCGAGCGCGCGACCCGGCAGGGCGCGAGCCAGTGCTGGCAGGATGGAGCGGATCACGCGAATACCTCCAGGCCTTTGGCCCTGCGCTCTTCGAACTCGGGCTTGAGCATGGACATGACGATCAGGGAGTCATAGCCGCCGCTCACGCGTACGGCATCGCGCAGCCTGCCTTCAACGACAAAGCCTTCACTGTCGTACAGTATCTTGGCCCGGCTGTTCAGGCCCTTGACGTCAAGCCAGAAGCGGTGCGCGCCCAGGTCGTCAAAGGCGACCTTCTTTGCAATACGCAGGGCTGCGCGGCCAATGCCCTTGCCCTTGACCTCCACCACCATGCGCTTGAGTTCCAGCGACTGGTGCGGGCTGCGGCAGCCAATGAGGATGAGGAAGCCGGAAGCGTCCAGCCCCGCGCCGCTTTCAATGACGAAGTGGCGGAAGTCCGGGAAGCGGATCGCGGCCTCATGCTGCATGCGCTCCCAGGGCGTGATGAATGCCAGGTTGGCGCGGTCCTGCTCCAGCGTGAGGACATAGTCCAGGTCGCTTTGCATCGTTGGGCGCAGCCTGACGCGCGCAGGTGCGCGCTGGACGGGGCTGGCAGGAACGGCGGCAATGCTCATCAATAAAAGTGGCTAGATGTCGATTTCAACGGCGTCGCCGTGCAATTCCATGAGTTCGCGGCGGGCGGCGGCTTCGCCCTTGCCCATCAGCTTGGTGACCAGACTCTCGGTCTGAAGGAAGTCGAACGCCCCCAACTGGACCGGAAGCAGGCGGCGGGTATCCGGATTGAGTGTCGTTTCCCACAATTGTTCCGCACTCATTTCGCCCAGGCCTTTGAAACGGCTGATGCTCCAGGCCCCTTCGCGCACGCCGTCCTTGCGCAGTTTGTCGAGTATCGCAGTCAGTTCGCCCTCGTCAAGTGCGTACATCTTGGCGGCGGGCTTCTTTCCACGTGCGGGTGCATCCACACGGAACAAGGGCGGCCGGGCTACAAAAAGGTGGCCAGCTTCAATCAGTTTGGGGAAATGCCGGAAAAACAAGGTCAAAAGCAGTACCTGGATGTGCGAGCCGTCCACATCTGCATCGCTCAGGATGCAGACCTTGCCGTAGCGAAGGCCGCTCATGTCCGGGGTGTCGTCCTTGCCGTGCGGGTCCACGCCAATGGCCACGGCAATGTCGTGGATTTCGTTGTTGGCAAACAGGCGGTCGCGCTCGACCTCCCAGGTGTTGAGAACCTTGCCACGCAGCGGCAGGATCGCCTGCGACTCCTTGTCGCGGCCCATCTTGGCGCTGCCGCCCGCGGAGTCACCCTCGACAAGGAACACTTCATTGTGGGCCAGGTCCCTGCTTTCGCAGTCGGTCAGCTTGCCGGGCAGCACGGCCACGCCAGAGCCTTTGCGCTTCTCGACCTTCTGGCCGGCCTTCTGGCGGGTCTGCGCGGCCTTGATGGCCAGTTCGGCCAGCTTGCGGCCGTATTCCACATGCTGGTTCAGCCACAGCTCCAGCGCGGGCCGCACGAAGCTGGACACAAGCCGCACGGCATCGCGCGAGTTCAGCCGCTCCTTGATCTGGCCCTGGAACTGCGGGTCAAGCACCTTGGCGCTCAGCACGTACGAGGCCCTGGCAAACACGTCTTCAGGCAGCAGCTTCACGCCCTTGGGCAGCAGCGAGTGCAGCTCGATGAAGCTCTTGACCGCTGTAAACAGGCCATCGCGCAGGCCGCTTTCATGGGTACCGCCGGCGCTGGTCGGGATCAGGTTGACATAGCTCTCGCGCACCGGCTGGCCGTCTTCGGTAAAGGCCACGCACCACTGGGCGCCCTCGCCTTCTGCAAAATTGTCGCTTGCGGCGTCCGCATAGCCCTCACCCTCGAACAGCGGGATCACCGGGTCGGCGTTGAGCGTCTGCATCAGGTAGTCGCGCAGGCCGCCCTTATAGATCCAGGTCTGGACTTCTTTTGATTTCTCGACGGTGAGTGTCACCGTGACGCCTGGCATCAGCACGGCCTTGCTGCGCAGCAGGTGGGCCAGCTCGGTCATGGGCAGGGCGCTGGTCTCGAAATACTTGCCGTCAGGCCAGACGCGCACCGTGGTGCCCTGCTTGCGGTCGCCCTCCATGGCCTTGCGCAGGTGCAGCTTCTCCGTGACGTCGCCACCTTCGAACACCAGGCGGGCGACCATGCCGTCGCGGTATGAAGTGGCCTCCAGGCGCTTTGCCAGGGCATTGGTCACGCTCACGCCCACACCATGCAGGCCGCCTGAAAAGCTGTAGGCGCCGCCCTTGCCCTTGTCAAACTTGCCGCCCGCATGCAGCCGGGTGAACACAAGCTCGATTACCGGCGCCTTTTCCTCCGGGTGCAACCCGAAAGGGATGCCGCGGCCGTCGTCCTCGATGCTGACCGAGCCATCGGTGTGCAGCGTGACCTTGATCTTCCTGCCGTGGCCGGCGAGGGCTTCGTCGGCAGAGTTGTCCAGCACTTCCTGGATGACGTGCAGCGGGTTGTCGGTGCGGGTGTACATGCCCGGCCGCTGCTTGACGGGCTCCAGCCCCTTGAGCACGCGGATGGAGCCTTCGGAATAGTCGGTAGGTTGTTTGGTAGCCATGGGTGGCGCATTGTATTCCGCAAATGCTGTATGTCCATACAGACTTCACGCGCCGGCAAACCATTGATGCCGGCCCGGCATCAATGGGCCGCAAAGCTTTCACAGCGGGAAAACCCGCATCTGGTTATATTCCCCCGATGCAATCTTCCTCCCCGCGCACCCTCTCCATGGTGCAGGTCCTGGTCTGCGGCGCAGCCATCGTCACCCTCTCCATGGGCATCCGCCACGGCTTCGGCCTCTGGCTGCAGCCGATCACCCAAGCCAACAACTGGACACGCGAGACCTTCGCTTTTGCCATTGCCATACAGAACCTGACCTGGGGCGTTGCAGGCATCTTTGCCGGCATGGTGGCCGACCGTTTTGGCGCCTTCCGCGTGATCGTTGCAGGTGCGGTGCTTTATGCGCTTGGCCTGGCGGGCATGGCCTATGCGCCCACCCCCTTGCTGTTCACCGCCAGCGCCGGCGTGCTGATTGGCCTGGCACAGGCAGGAACAACCTATGCCGTCATCTATGGCGTGATTGGCCGGAACATACCGGCCGAAAAGCGCTCCTGGGCCATGGGCATTACTGCGGCAGCCGGCTCGTTCGGCCAGTTCCTGATGGTGCCGGTGGAAGGCTTTCTCATCAGCAATGCCGGCTGGCAGCAGGCGCTGGTGATCCTGGGCTTTGCCGCAATGCTGATCGTTCCGCTGGCCTTCTTCATGCGGGAGCCGGGCTTCGCGGGCGGGGCGGCACCCCGGCGTGAGCAGACCATCCTCCAGGCGGCGCGCGAGGCCTTCAGGTACCCGAGCTTCCAGCTGCTGATGGCGGGCTACTTCGTCTGCGGCTTCCAGGTGGTGTTCATCGGGGTGCACATGCCCAGCTACCTGAAGGACAAGGGGCTGTCGCCCGACGTGGCTGGCTATGCGCTGGCGCTGATCGGCCTGTTCAATGTGTTCGGCACCTACATCGCCGGCCTGCTCGGGCAGAACATGTCCAAGAAGCACCTGCTGTCGGCCATTTACCTCGCCCGTGCCATCGCGATTGCGGTCTTCCTGTGGGCGCCGCTGACTCCGATGAGCGTGTATGTCTTTGCCAGTGCCATGGGCCTGCTGTGGCTGTCAACCGTGCCGCTGACCAGCGGCCTGGTGGCGCAGATCTTCGGTGTGCAGCACTTGTCCATGCTGGGCGGCCTGGTGTTCTTCAGCCACCAGATCGGCTCGTTCCTGGGTGTCTGGCTCGGGGGCGTGCTGTATGACCGCACCGGGAGCTACGACATCGTCTGGTACATCGCCATTGCCCTGGGTGTTTTCGCGGCAATCGTCAACATGCCCATCCGCGAAGCCGGCATCCAGCGTGCCGCGCCCCAGGGAGTCTGAAGCCATGACGGTCATTGTGCGCAAGGCCATCGCATGGATTGCTGCGGGCGCGGTGCTGCTGGCGGTGTTTGCCCTGTACACAAGACCGGACTTCCTGGTCACACTCGCCGACCAGATCTGGGCGTGTTTCTGACGGCGGCGCCTGCACGCCGGCCGCGAACCGGGCAAACGTGTAAATTCCGGCCATGACAACCATCATTATCACAGGCGCCTCCGACGGGATCGGCGCCGAAATCGCGCGCCAGCTGGCCGCCACCCACCACGCCGGCGTCAACCTTGTGCTGGCCGCGCGCGACGAGGCCCGGCTGGCCGCCGTGGCCACGCAATGCCGCGAGACCGGCGCGCAGGTCCTGGTGGTGAGGACCGACGTCGCCCAGGAGGCGCAATGCCGCGCCCTCGCCGATGCCGCCGTGCAGGCCTTTGGCGGCATTGACGCGCTGATCAACAACGCCGGCATTTCCGCGCAGGCGCTGTTTTCCGAAGTGAAGGCGCAAGACCTTGGCTGGTACGAAGACCTGATGAGGATCAACCTGTGGGGCAGTGTCTGGTGCACGCATGCGGCGCTGCCGCACATCAAGGCGCGCAAGGGCTTCATCGTGGCGGTATCGTCACTGGCTGGCCTGGTCGGTGTGCCGGGGCGCACCGCCTACAGCGCCAGCAAGTTCGCGATGACCGGCTTTTTTGAGGCGCTGCGGGCCGAACTGAAGGTGGCGGGCGTGAGCGT
>CAZFKW010000214.1:6092-7144 GCA_964519795.1 uncultured Ramlibacter sp.
CCGGCGTGGTCGCCACCAACATACGGCATCGGGGGCTCAATGCACAGGGCGTTGCGGCCGGCAAGAGCGGCTTGAAAGAGGACAACGCCATGAGCGTGGAGGAATGCGCCAGGCTCATCATCAGGGGCATGAACCGCCGGGACCGCGAAGTCGTCATGTCGGCCAAGGGCAAGCTCGGACGCTTCCTCAAGATCGTCGCCCCGGGGCTGGTGGAGAAGCTGGCCCTGGCCGCGCTCAAGGACGATGTGAAGCCAAAAGCATGAATGCAGGGAACACAGGGGGCCTGGGCGCGGACAGGCCGTCATCTGCAGGTGCCGGGCCGGGGAATCATTCTTGCACCGGGCACGGCTCGGGCGAGCCTTCACCCTGGGTCCAGCGCTGGTCCCACCTGGTACCGGCCGGGGGTGCGGTGCTGGATGTAGCCTGCGGGCTGGGCCGGCACATGCGCTGGTTTGCCTCGCGCGGACACCCGGTTACCGGCGTTGACCGGTCTGCCGAAGCCATTGCCGCCGTGGGCGGGCTGGGCGAGGCCGTGACCGCAGACATCGAGGCCGGCCCCTGGCCCTTTGATGGCCGCCGCTTTGATGCCGTTGTCGTGACCAATTACCTGTGGCGCCCGCTCCTGCCCACACTGGTCGCCAGCCTGGCGCCCGGCGGGGTCCTGATCTACGAAACCTTTGCCGCCGGCAATGAGACCGTTGGCAAGCCTTCGAGGCCCGATTTCCTGTTGCGGCCCGGGGAGTTGCTGGACACCTGCCGGCCCCTGCGCATCGTGGCATTCGAGGACGGTTTCCTTGAGCGGCCTGCCCGCTTCGTGCAGCGGATCGCTGCTGTCCGGCACGGTACTGGGGATCTGCCGGTACCTTACCGGCTTGCGTGACCCCCACGCCGGCTGGGTAGAATGCCCGTTTACCGTTTAATACCCCGGACATGACACCAATTACCGGCAGCATCGTTGCCTTGGCCACCCCAATGCATGAAGATGGCAGCGTGGATTACCCGGCGCTGCGCAAGCTCATCGACTGGCACATCACCGAAGGCACGGATTGCAT
>CAZFKW010000215.1:0-7127 GCA_964519795.1 uncultured Ramlibacter sp.
CGGCCGAGCCGCAGCCGTGAGCAAGAGCGATTTCGCAACGTTCACGTTCGCGGTACGCGCGCTGGAATCATTGCAGGCACAGCTCAAAGGCGCAGTGGAGTTGCATTTCACCTACGACGAGGAATTCGGCGGCGAAATGGGACCCGGCTTCCTGCTGCGCAACAAGCTGACGAAGCCCGACCTGCTGATCGCCGCAGGCTTTTCGTACGAAGTCGTCACCGCGCACAACGGTTGCCTGCAGATGGAAGTGACGGTCCACGGCAAGATGGCCCATGCCGCCATTCCCGACAGCGGCATCGACGCACTGCAGGCGGCAGTCAGGATCCTCAACGCCCTGTACGCGCAGAACCGGTTGTACAGACAAGTGACATCCAGGGTGGAAGGCATCAACCACCCCTACCTCAACGTCGGTCGCATTGAAGGCGGCACCAACACCAACGTCGTCCCCGGCAAGGTCAGCTTCAAGCTTGACCGCCGCATGATCCCGGAAGAGAACCCGGCCGAAGTGGAAGCGAATATCCGCAAGGTGATTGCCGATGCCGCCGCGCAAAGCGCTGGCGTGACGGTGGACATCAGGCGCCTGCTGCTGGCCAACTCGATGAAACCGCTGCCCGGCAACAAGCCGCTGGTGGACGCCATCCAGAAACACGGCCGGCACATCTTCGGGCAGGACATACCTGCCATGGGCACGCCTCTTTATACCGACGTGCGCCTCTACGCCGAAGCCGGTATCCCCGGTGTCATCTACGGCGCCGGGCCGCGCACGGTGCTGGAGTCACATGCCAAACGCGCGGACGAACGGCTGGAGCTGGAAGACCTGCGCAAGGCTACCAAGGTGATAGCGCGCACATTGCTTGATTTACTGTCATCCCGGCCTTGATCCGGGATCCATGGTGGCGTTGAAGAGGCATTGTCGGGCGCCAAGGTGGATTCCGGATCGAGTCCGGAATGACCTATCCTGAAGGACGCTTTTCCATGCAAACCCTGCTCATCCGCAATGCCGACATGCTGGTCACCATGGACGCGCAGCGGCGCGAGATCAGGGGCGGCAGCGTCTTCATCCGGGACAACGTGATTGAAGCCGTCGGTATCGCAGCCGATCTGCCTTCCACAGCCGACGAAACCCTGGACGCCTCCGGCCAGATCGTCATCCCCGGCCTCATCAACACCCACCACCACATGTACCAGTCGCTGACCCGCGCTACCGCGCAGGACAGCGAACTGTTCAGCTGGCTGCAGACGCTCTACCCGCTCTGGGCCAACCTCACGCCGGAGATGATCCGCGTGTCCACCCAGACGGCCATGGCCGAGAACGACAAAGACATCGCCTACACCCGCGAGAAGTTCAATTGCACGCCCGCCGAATACGCCGAAGAGCTCGGCTGGACCGGCCCGGACGCCTGGCACGCCCACTGCGTCAAACTCGATGATGAAGGCATCCACCTGTTCGCGCGCACCGGCACCGGCGTGGTCCACTGCCCTTGCCCCAACATGCGCCTGGCCTCGGGCATTGCCCCCATCCGCAAGATGATCGACGCCGGTGTGAACGTTTCGATCGGTGTGGACGGCAGTGCATCGAACGACGGCGCCCACATGCTGGGCGAGGCCCGAATGGCGATGCTGCTGCAGCGCGTGGCGCATGGGCCAGTCCAGGGTCCTTCAGCCATGAGCGCGCGCCAGGCGCTGGAACTGGCCACACTGGGCGGTGCCAGAGTTCTCAACCGGGACGACATCGGCGCCATTGCACCCGGCATGTCGGCAGACATCGTGACATTCCCGCTGGACACCATTGGCATGGCAGGGGCGCTGCATGATCCGGTGGCGGCGCTGATGTTCTGCAGCGTGCCGAAGGTGCAGCACAACATCGTCAACGGCAAGGTCGTGGTGCGCGACGGTGAGCTCACGACGCTGGAAATGCCGGTACTCGTGGAGACACACAATGCGCTGGCACGGGCGCTGGCCGAGGCGGCGCACGGCGCTCGCTGAAGCAAGGTCCAAACCGCCCCTCAGGAGGAGTCACCATGCAGTTCGCCAGATGTGGCGAATTGGCCGAATAATCCGGAAGGACTCGCCACATCCGGCGACCGGCAAAAGGACACCATGAACGAACAACGCTCCGTCGCCCTGTACTGGGACTTTGAAAACCTCCACGCCAGTTTGTGCGAGGCGCACCAGGAGGGCTTCTACAGGCAGCCCGACAACCGCTTCCGCGCCCAGGAGCCGCTGGTGGACATCCAGGCGGTCATGGACACGGCGCAAACGTTCGGCCCTGTCGTCATCAACCGCGCCTACTGCAACTGGCAGTTCTTCGGCCGCTACCGCGACGCGCTGCTGCAGCACGCTGTGGACCTGGTGCAGATGTTCCCGCCCGGCAACGCCACCAAGAACGGCGCGGACATCCGCCTGTGCCTGGACGCCATGGAAGACATCAACCGCCATGCCCACATCGGCACGGTCATGGTGGTCGGCGGCGACAGCGACTTCATGCCGCTCGCGCAGAAACTCAAGGCCATGGGCCGCACCGTTGTCGGCATGGGCGACCGGCGCTCCACCAACCGGCATTGGGCAGCCAGCTGCCATACGTTCAGGTACTACGAGGACATGTTGGCGATTCAGGCAGCACGCACGCCTGGTGAGGACTGACAGCACATAGGGCCAGGGCTGGCGCGGGACTTGCAATGCAGCTTCACCGCTGACGGAGCGTCAACCTGTAAAGGAAAGTCCCGTGCTAGCCCAAACCGCCAACAGCCATACCGACTCGCCCATAGAAGCCTACCTGCAGGAACTCCACGCCCGGCACGCCGGCGTGACCCACGGCAAGGTGGCCGACTACATCCCCGAACTGACCAAGGCCAATCCCGACTGGTTTGGCATCTGCATCGCCACCCGCGACGGACATGTGTATGAGGTGGGGGACACGCGGCAGCCATTCACCATCCAGTCAGTCTCCAAGGCACTGTCTTACGGCCTGGCCCTGGAGGACCGTGGGGAAGAGTTCATCCTCAAGCGTATCGGCGTGGAGCCCTCGGGCGACGCCTTCAACGCCATCAGCCTGCGGCCGGAGTCGGGCGCGCCATTCAACCCGATGATCAACGCCGGCGCGATCGCCGTCTGCGGACAGGTGCTGGCCAAGGACGGCAAGAGCCGCATCGAGCGGCTGCTGGACTACCTGTCGGCCTGCGCGGCCCGCACCCTGGACATTGACCAGGACGTGTACCGGTCAGAGAGCGAAACCGGCCACCGCAACCGCGCCATCGGCTGGATGCTGCGCAACTTCGGCATCATTGACGAAGAGCCCACCGACATCCTGGAGACCTACTTCCAGCAGTGCGCCATCCGCGTGACCTGCCGCGACCTGGCGCTGGTTGCCGCCACCCTGGCCAACGATGGCCGCAACCCGCGCACCCGGGAACGCGCCATTGCATCGGACTGCGCGGACAACGTGCTGTCCATCATGGCGTCCAGCGGCATGTATGACTTTTCAGGGGAATGGATTTACCGGGTAGGCCTGCCGGCCAAGAGCGGTGTGGGCGGCGGCATCCTGGCCGTGCTGCCGGGGCAGCTGGGCATAGGCATCTTTTCGCCGCCGCTTGACGCGCAGGGCAACAGCGTTCGCGGCATCCGCGCCTGCGCCGACCTGGCGCGCGACCTGCAACTGCACCTGTTCAACTCCAGCACGGCGCCGCAGCCCGCCGTGCGCCTGAGCTACGACGCGAGCCAGGTGTCGTCACGCCGCAGGCGCTCGGGCCAGCACCTGCAGACCCTGCGCGGCAGCAGCCACCGCATACGGTTGATCGAGCTGCAGGGCGACCTGATTTTCTCCACTTTCGAGCCCGTGGTGCGGCTCACACTGAAGCAGGCGCCCTACTGCCAGTACATGATCCTGAACCTGCGCAACGTGGCCAGCATCGACCCTGTGGCCATGAGGCTGATCGCGCGGCTGGGCGGTACGCTGCAGGCCCGCGGCGTGACGCTGCTGCTTTGCTACGGCACCCGCTTCAGGGACCCGCTGGTGGCCGAGGGCATTGGAAGCAAAGGCAGGCGAAGCCGTCATCAGCGCCGGGGACGAGAGCAACCGCCTGTACATCCTGCTGGCAGGCTCGGTCGTGGTGCGCCTGCCGTCCGAGAACGGTGGCGCCGGCAAGCGGCTGAACGTCTTCCACCCCGGCATGACATTCGGGGAGATGGGCTTTCTTGACGGCTCGCCACGCTCAGCCGACATCGTGGTCACCGCCCCCGTCGTGGCCCGCTGCATTGACCGCGCGCTGTTCCAGCAACTTGAAGAGGAACGGCCCGGGGTGGCAATACGGCTGCTGGAAGGAATGTCTCGCCAGTTGTCGGCGAATCTGCGCAGGAGCAATGCGGAGGCGGCGGCGTTCAAGGGGTGACACCGGCCAATGAGGGGAATTGTGGCGATGCGCCCTGTTGTCGCGAATGGCGTACAAGAATGGCACATAACTGGTGCACCAACCATGCCGCACCAGTTCTCCCACAGTCCGGAGTTCCTCATGCCGAACGGGTGGAAAATCGGGCACCAGGTATGTGACTCGGTTTGGTCAGAATGGGCTTACTTGGGCGCCTGACTGTCCTTCCGTTCGGCCTGAGTCCGTCGAAGGGTTCAGCCCGAACGGGATCTCAGAGGTCTGGGTTGATCGCTGAATCTGGCTGCACCTGCTTTGCAGGTATCATGTACATAGTTCTGTACACTTTCAATTCTGCCGGAGTAGTTCATGGCGTTTTCCGCAAGCGATGTCATTCCGCTCACCCAGGCACGGGCGAACCTGTCAGATCTGGTTGAGCAGGTCAAAGCCGGGGCCGAGAAAATCATCACCAAAAATGGCCAAAGCTATGTCGCCATCATCGACTCACAGCGGCTGGACTACTACCACCAGCTGGAACGTGAACACATCCACCTGCTGCTCATTGACGATGCCGGAAAAGGCCTTGACGACATAGCCGCAGGAAAAGTGAAGGATGCGCGCAGCACTTTGACCTCACTCAAACGCAGCACCGCCAAACGACTGGCCTGAACCGCGCCCGCACCGTGGCGACAAAGCACCACGTCAAACTCTCCGCCAATTTCGAGCGCAATCTTGAAGAGGCGCAGGATTTCCTCCTGGAGGCCGGTGCTCCACAGGCTTTCGATGCGCTGTTGGACGAGCTGCTCAACACCGTTGTTCCAAATCTGGAACGCTTCCCGGGAATGGGCCGGTTATTTTTTGATCGGGCCACGCGCTCGGTCGAGGTCAGCAACGGCATCAAGCGCTTGAAGCGCAAGCTCAAGACAATAGCCGGAGACGGCGAGATCCACGAGTACGTGATGTCTCACTACCTGCTGCTGTACGCGCGCTTCGGGACGCGCGTCTACTTGCTGTCAATCAGGCATCAACGGCAACTCTCATTTGACTTCGAGTCGTTGTGGCCCCAGTCGGACTAGTTCGTCGGAACAGAAGGTAGACCTGGCAGTTCCCGCGCCGTCAGCCACAGCCGCACGTCAAACTCAAGCTGGTGGTAGTCCGGCGCCATGTGCTGGCACAGCGCATAGAAGGCCTTGTCGTGCTCCCGCTCCTTCAGGTGCGCCAGCTCGTGGACCACGATCATGCGCAGGAAATCGGCTGGCGCCTCCTTGAACAGGGCGGCGATGCGGATCTCGCGCTTTGACTTGAGCCGGTTGCCCTGCACGCGCGAGACGGTGCTGTGCGTGCCCAGGGCGTTGCGCACCACATGCAGCTTCGGGTCCCACACCACCTTGGCCAGCGGGGGCGCGCTGCGCATGTGGCTGGCCTTGATGTCGCTCACGTAGTCGTACAGGGCGCGCTCGTTCTGCACGCCGTGCGGTTCAGGGTGGCGCTGTGCCACCGTCTGGGCCAAGCGGCCGCTGTGGATGAGCTCGCGCACCTGCATGAGCAGCTCGGGCGGGTAACCTTGCAGGTACGGGAGGGGCAGGGATTGCGTCATGGGATCGGGGGATTCTCCCATTGGCCGACGCCGCTGGATAAGGCCAAAAGCCCCCTGGTTGCAAAACTCCCGCTTACCCGGCACGATTGATGCTGCACCGCCGGGTAACTCGTGCCCCGGTGCCGCAAGCCTTGCCCGGGCATGCCATGGTTCACGAGGCTTGCCCAGGACTGCCCGATGTTTTTCCAGGCGCCGGAGTATCTCTGGCTGTTGACCGTGCTGGCCCTGCTGCCCCTGGCCTACCTGTGGCTGCTGCGCAGGGGGCGCAAGGTGGCGCTGCGCTACAGCAGCGTGGCGGTGGTGCGCTCCGCGATGGCGGGGCGCAGCTGGCGGCGCCATGTACCGCCAGCGCTGTTCCTGCTGGTGTGTGCACTGCTGCTGTTCGCAAGCGCCCGGCCCATGGCGCGCGTGCCATTGCCCTGGGCCAGGTCCACCATCATCCTGGCCATGGATATTTCACTGAGCATGCGGGTGACGGACGTCAAACCCAACCGCATGACGGCGGCCCAGGATGCCGCCAAGCAGTTCCTCAAGGAGTTGCCCAAGGGAGTCGAGGTGGGCCTGGTCACTTTTGCCGGCAGCAGCCAGGTCGCCCAGTCAGCCACGCTGGACCGCGCCGCGCTGGTGGCTGCGATCGACGCCTTCCAGATGCAGCGAAGCACGGCCGTGGGCAATGCCATCGTCACCAGCCTCTCCGAGCTGTTTCCCGACCATGGCATTGACCTGGGCGAGATGACCTTTGGCAGCAGGAAGAATGGCCGCAGCCTGGACGAAAACGGCAAGCCACCGCCCAGGCAGATCGAGCCCGTGAAGCCGGGGTCCTACAGCTCTGCCGCCATCATCCTGCTGACCGACGGGCGCAATACAACGGGTGTGGACCCGCTTGAGGCCGCCAAAATGGCCGCCGACCGCGGCGTGCGCATCTATGTGGTGGGCCTTGGCAGCGTGGGCGGTGACGCTTCGGCCGAGTACATGCCCATCTACCTGCAGCTGGACGAGCCCACCATGCGCGAGGTAGCCCGCATGACGGAGGGTGAGTACCATTTCGCGGGCACGGCCGAACAGCTGCGCAGTGTCTACCACAACCTGGGCTCGACGATGCAGGTGAGCCGGAAGGAAACCGAGCTATCGGGGCTGCTGGCCCTGCTGGCGGCGCTGGTAGCCCTGGT